>CADBNB010000120.1 GCA_902795895.1 uncultured Lachnospiraceae bacterium
ATGTTCAGATTGTGCATAAACGTAGAAAACTAGCATCCAGACGTAAAAGCTCCAGACGAAACCGATAATAGACAATAAGATTATTTCAGTCGACTCCGGACCGAAGTCGATATGCACTTCACGTCCTTGAAAAGCTGTATCATAACGAAAGCCCCTATCTTAACAGCATATACTGTTAAGACAGGGGCTTTATTACATCCTGACTTAAAATCAATCCTCTTTAAAGAATTGCACTTCATTATTTAACTTATCTGCAATATTCTGCAAATCTTTTGCGCTTTCTGCAAGTCTGGTAACTGTACTTGCCAGTTTTTCCATAGATGCAGATGTTTCCTGTGAACATGCAGCATTCTCTTCTGAAATTGCAGACAAACTCTCCATAACATCCACAATAACATTTTTCGACTCTTCACAAGCCTTTGAACTTTCGTTAATCATCTGAATACCATTTACAGATTGTTCAATATCCTCAATCAAACGCTGAATACTCTCTACCGTTTCATTTAATATTCTATTCTGGTCATCTGTAGCAGCATTTACATCCTTTGCCATAGAAACAGCACTTTGCGATGCCTTTAACAATATCTCCATTTCCTTACGGATTTCACTGGCTGCACCGGCTGACTCGTCTGCAAGGTTTGCAATCTCCTCTGCAACTACCGCAAAACCTTTACCTGCCTCTCCTGCTCTGGCAGCCTCAATAGAAGCATTAAGAGCCAAGAGATTTGTCTGGGCAGCAATTGAGTTAATAGCCTCAACCTTAACACTGATATGTTCTACAGATGTACCGGTTGCATCGATTTTCTCTGTAATGTTTCCAAGCACATTTCCCATTTCCTGAGATGAATTTTGAAGCAATTCCAACTGTTTTACTGTTTCTTTACTGTTGTTACTCATCTGTCCTGCAGTACTATGAACATTCTTTGCATTTTCCGTAACATTTTCAATGTTTGTACTAATGGTGCTTGTATGAGTAGTTGCACTCAATACGTCATCTGCCTGTTGTGTTGCACCAATGGCAATTTCCTGTACAGCATTTGTAACATCATTTGCCGTCTGTGAAATATCCGCAGTCATGTTTGCCATTTTTTCTGATGAGTCACTTACACTGCTTGACTGTATTTTAATCTGTTTTACAATCGCCTGAATTCGTTCGATTACTTCATTGGTATGTCTTACGATAAGACCAAATTCATCCTGACGGTTCGTTTCTTTTGTAATTACAGTAAAACGACCATCTGACAAATCCGTCAATGCATTCTTAATTAGTCGAATTGGACGGATAAATCCATTACTCATGTATAAAGAAACTCCAACCACAACAAGGATCAATACCACACCGATGATTATAGATAAATATAACACATTTCGAATAACTGCTGTTGTATCGCTTTCATTTTTAGAAGCTACAACTTTCCAACCGCACGTTTTACTGGTTGCATAATACATCTTTGAACGGTAACCTTTTCCTGTGTCTGCAGAATAATAACCACTCTCTTTTCCACTAGTCATAAATCCTGCTTTACTTAGGTCTTCTTCCTGACCAGGTTCAATCGCATTCATGGAATGTGCAGCTACCATACCGGTTGTATCTACAAAAAATAAATCTTCAAATTCTGATGCCAAAAATTCATGTAAACGATTCATTTCATAATTACGCTGTACAGAACCAATAATTTCTTTCTTTGCATTATATACAGGCACAATTATTGTTACAATACGGGTGTTTGTTGCAGAACTTACAAATACATCTGAAACGTATTTTTCACCATTCATGGCATGTTTAAAGTACTCTTTTTCTGTTACTTTCTGAGGCTCACCTACGGTACGCAATAACTGCTGTCCGGTTTTATCCGCAACAGCCGTACCATTGCCATCATCAAGAAATGCATCCACTTTTTCCAAATGTGCTTTCACATCTTCTTCCAAATGTCCATCTCCACCCTTTTCCAAATACATAATGGTAGATGGCGAATTTGCCAAAGTGTCAAGCGCCGCAAAATTTGTCTGCAAAATCTTTTCCAATTGTGTAACTGCGTAATTTGCTTGAGCTTTCAGACTATCATCCGTTTCATCCATGATACGATTTCTAGAAGTTACATAATTCA
The DNA here is from genome assembly GCA_902795895.1 of uncultured Lachnospiraceae bacterium. Classification (GTDB taxonomy): domain Bacteria; phylum Bacillota; class Clostridia; order Lachnospirales; family Lachnospiraceae; genus CAG-411. The sequence continues at coordinate 2,109 of CADBNB010000120.1, forward strand.
CCGTTGAAACAATTACGAGCGGAACTATAGCAACCACCAAAAATGTTGTAATCAACTTTGTTTTAACGCTTTTCCAAAAGGAAATTTCATCTTTCGTCTTATTGTTCATAAAACATTACCCCCCTATTTTTTGTTTTCCTAAAAACAAACACCTCCATACTCATTCTACCATATTTTGCTATTTTTTACAATCTTTTTTATTTTTTACAAGCACATCTCAGTAAATTTGTAAATTTAATTCTATTTTTCATCACACAAATCTACATATCACAATTTTCAAAATTCATTCTATTTTTTATCATTTTTTAATTGTTTGTCAACGCAATATGTGTTATATTGTAATTGTTTTACATTTCTGTGTATAAAACTTTAAAAGATGACATAAAAATAACCTGTGGGTTTAGAGGAAAAAGAAAGGAGGAACAATATGAAAAAGAATGGTTTACAAATTCTGCTTGTTGCAATTCTTAGCGTATTAGGTGTATCACTAATTGCATTCAATGGTTTTCTATTACTCACTAACTCAAGTAATTTTCATACCACGATTAAAGCTGAAAATACATCGGATGATTCGGATAATGAATTGTATAGTTGGGATGAATACACTATAGATTACGATGAAGAATTATGTTCCACTCAACTTACCAATGTTATAGAAGGCAGCGCTACTACAGAAGACACCACAGAAGATGAAAATACAACTGAAACGAACGCTACTGAGGCTACAGCAGATGACACAGAGGCTTCAAGTGAAGAAGATACAAATACTGACACAGACTCTTCTAAAGACGAGTCAGCAGATGCAGATACTTCCAATGAAGATAAAAAAACAGAAGATAAATCTTCTAAAGAAAAATCTTCTAAGAAGAAATCAAATAAAAAATCTTCTAAAAAGAAATCATCTAAGAAGTCTTCTAAGAAAAAAACTGCGAAAAAGAAATAATGAAAAAAATTTTAGACAAAGGGGATTATTATGTTTTGTACAAAATGTGGAGAACAATTAAATGACAATGCCAAATTCTGTGTAAAATGTGGTGCTGCAGTTGAAATCAAAATGCCACAGCAACAGCAAATCCCAATCACTCAGATGCAACCAAATCAAAACTATGCTTATCAGACAAATCAAACAATGCCATCAACACCTAAAAAACCATGGTCTAAATTGGCAAAATTGATTTTAATTGAAGCTATTTTAGTAATTGCACTTGGCATTTTTCTTAACAATAACATAAACAAATACACTTCTTCAGAATTTGCAGCTCAACAATACTTTGATGCTTTTATGGCGGGCGATGCAAAATCAGCAGCAAATCTTGTTGAACTACCTGAAAGTGAATTTGTTCAAAAAAGTAATTTTGAAACGATTGTAAAAAAATACTACCAAAAGGATTCAAAAGTTGTAAAACGAACATTAAAAAAATCAGATGAAGATAAAAAATCAGGCAAAATAACATACGAAATCTCATATTCCTTAAGAGATGAGGATAGCGATATTGATGACTACAATTCTATGAATGTAACACTTGTCAAAACCGGGAAAAAATATCTGTTTTGGGACAATTGGAAAATTGATATGAATACTTTCGTTTCCGACAAAATAACTATCGAAACACGCTGTAATTCAAAAGTCACTATTGACGGAAAAGAGCTTTCGGACAAATATATTACAAAAAATGATGAGGATTGGGACGAAAAAGAATACACGATTCCTCATATGTTAGAAGGTACATACAAAGTCTCAGTTTCCAATGACATTTACGAAGATTATTCTTTCACAATTGATGCCATAGCTAATTATGATGCTACCTACTATAATACATCAACACCATATAAAAAAGAAGTATGTGAAAACGTAATGAATACGGCAACAAAAGATTTTACAACACTTTGGAATGGTCTCAGTTCACATAAGGAATTAAGCGAACTTACACTTTCTAGTGAACAACATTCCGAAGCAGACGTAGATTACTTTTACGTCCACATGTTAAATAGAATCGCAAAGGATGACTCTGTCAGAATCACTAAGATTTCCATGGACAGTGTAAATGTTAGTACAACACCAGGAGCTGGAAATACTATTGTAGTAAAGTTTACAACTACATTA
>CADBNB010000121.1 GCA_902795895.1 uncultured Lachnospiraceae bacterium
CCGGCTTGCCGGTGAGGAGAAGGGAGGTGCGTAAGAATGACAGCAGCAGACATTATCATGATTTTCATCGGGATTATCGGTTTACTGATAGCCTTTGGTAGCTTCGTTATTACGTTTCTTGCGTATCTCGAGAAGAGAAACAAGAATAAATAAAAATTGCCTATCCTGTCGGCGAAACGGGATAGGCGGGTGTCCGTAAGGACATCAATAACACTATTCTCGGGAGCATCCACTATGGAGTGGGTACTCTTATTAAGTTTATTATATCATAAGTGCATGAAAATTCAATATGAAATATTCACCTAATTGCTTATAGTTTTGAACTTTTGTATCACGTGGAATTACAGTAATGATATTTTGCAGAAGAATAGGAAGCAGAAGGAATTTGAGAAATATATATCAGATAACATAGAGATCTGATTCGTTAAAAATGCGATAAATTCGGACTTTTTCGCCTGTTAAAAAATGAAATAACATTGCAAAACGCCCCTGATTAGTGTATAATATATTCTGCTAATTTGGGGCTTCTTTAACTTAGAAAGGAGTCTAAATGGGAAAAATCTCAAAGGAAAGGAGCTTGGAGAAGGAATTGTCCAGCGTTCCAACGGAACTTATATGGCAAGATTTGTCGATAAGTTCGGTAATCGTAGACAAAAGAAATCGAAAAAGCTTCAAGAAGTAAGACCTAACACGGTCAGAAACTATACTGAGAGATACGAACGCAATATCAGATGCATTGAGGGGGGATGAACCCCAAAACGCGCAAAGCCCGTAAAATAGAGAAAAATCAAAGGAGAAATATATATTATGAAGCTAGGAATCGTAGGACTACCAAACGTAGGAAAAAGTACATTATTTAACTCGTTGACTAAGGCTGGTGCTGAGTCTGCAAACTACCCATTCTGTACCATTGATCCAAATGTGGGTGTGGTTGCTGTGCCTGATGAGAGACTTAACAAATTGGACGAGATGTATCACACAAAGAAAGTGGTACCTGCAGTAATTGAGTTCGTTGATATTGCAGGATTAGTAAAAGGTGCATCAAAAGGTGAAGGACTTGGAAATCAGTTCCTTGCAAATATTCGTGAGACAGATGCAATCGTGCATGTGGTACGTTGTTTCGAAGACAGCAATATTGTACACGTAGATGGTTCTATTGATCCACTTCGTGATATTGAGACAATCAACTTAGAGTTAATATTCTCAGACGTTGAAATCTTAGATCGTCGTTTGACAAAGCTTGGAAAAGGAGCCAGAAGCGACAAAACATTGGCAAAAGAATTTGCATTAGTAGATCGTTTGAAAGCACATTTGGAAGAAGGAAAGATGGCAAAGAGCTTCGAAACACAGAACGAAGAAGAGGAAGAGTTGATTAAAACATACAACCTTCTTACAATTAAGCCGGTAATATACGCTGCAAATGTTGTGGAAGATGATTTGGCAGATGACGGTGCATCAAATGCAAATGTTCAGAGAGTAAGAGAGTACGCTGCTTCTGAAAATTCAGAGACATTTGTAATCTGTGCACAGATTGAACAGGAAATTGCAGAACTTGAGGATGATGAAAAGAAAGAATTTCTTGAGGATTTGGGAATTGCAGAGTCTGGTCTTGAAAAACTGATTAAGGCAAGTTACAGCTTATTAGGACTTATCAGTTTCCTTACAGCAGGAGAAGATGAGTGTCGAGCTTGGACAATCACAAAAGGAACAAAGGCGCCACAGGCAGCAGGAAAGATTCACACAGATTTCGAGCGTGGATTTATTCGTGCAGAGACTGTTAGTTACGAGCATTTGATGGAATGTGGTTCTATGACTGCGGCAAAGGAAAAGGGATTGGTTCGTTCTGAAGGAAAAGAGTACGTGGTACAGGATGGAGATATTATCTTATTCCGTTTCAATGTTTAAAAAAGTTTTGAATCAGATTGCTTGATATTGTGATTTGATTGTACGAAAAAAATATACATACGTTTTTACACTGTTTTTAGTAAGTCATTGGACAGTAACTGAATTTTAAGAGTGTCACACAAAAGATTTTATGAAATCAAAGTGTGGCACTCTTTTTGTCTTTAAAGTGAATTAAGGGAATACCCACCACCGGAATAAAAATATAGGGAACATCCTCCACCTATAATGAAAAAATGGGAATACGCTCCACCACACGTAAAACACCTTAAGATATACTTAAAAAACGCAAAAAAACATCCCTTACAACAAAAAGAAAACACCCAAATAGTGCCTGAAATCCTAACAACCACTATATCTTGTATCCGGGCATTTTTGTTTTTACTTTTTTATTAATTCTTTAATAAAAAACGGTCAAAATGGTTGAAAATTTCCCAATATTGGTATATTATTGTATTGATAGTGGTGGAAAGTGGGTGAAAGTGGGAGGGCTTAAAACTCAATCCCATCACGGGAAAGGTAGGTGAGTGTAGATGTTCATGGGAGAATTCAATCATTCCATTGATGCGAAGGGCAGAATTATTGTCCCAGCAAAGTTCAGAGAAGAACTTGGGGAAGAGTTCGTAGTAACTCTTGGTTTGGATGGATGTTTATTTTTGTATCCAAATAGTGAATGGTTAGAATTTGTTGAACAGTTGAAACACTTACCGGGGACACTTGAAGCGAGAAAGTTACAGAGATACTTTTTAGCAGGCGCTATGACTATTGAGGCGGACAAGCAGGGACGTATGCTGATTCCGGCAAGACTTCGTGAGTTTGCAGGGTTAGAAAAAGACGTTGTATTTGTGGGAGTACTTGGTAAAATAGAAATCTGGAGCAAAGAGCTTTGGGATAAGAACAATGATTTTGGTGATGTTGAAGCCATTGCAGAAAATATGGCAGAGCTTGGAATTAGTTTCTAAAGGAGAGACAGTCGGAGGAGGAAGTAAGTATGGAATTTAAACATGTATCCGTATTGTTGGAAGAGACAATCGAAGGCTTAAACATCAAAGAGGATGGTATTTACGTAGATGGTACTATGGGTGGCGCAGGTCATTCGTACCAGATTTGTAAGAGATTAGGGGAACATGGAAGATTTGTCGGAATTGATCAGGATGAAGCTGCTATCATGACTGGCAAGGAACGATTGAAGGAGTTCGGGGATAAAGTTTCTATCGTTAGAAGCAATTATTGCAACATGAAACAGGTTTTAGCAGACTTGGGAATTGAAAAAGTAAATGGTATTGTATTGGATTTGGGAGTTTCATCACATCAGTTAGATACAGCTGATAGAGGATTCTCATACAAAGAAAATGGACCGCTTGATATGCGTATGGATAAGAGACAGACATTGACAGCGAAAGACATTGTAAATACATACAGCGAGATGGAGTTATTCCGTATCATTCGCGATTATGGGGAAGACAAGTTTGCGAAAAACATTGCAAAGCACATTGTGCGTATGCGTCAGGAAAAAGAATTTGAAACAACATACGAATTAAATGAAGCGATTGCAGCAGCAATCCCTATGAAGGTTCGGAAAAATACCGGTCATCCTTCAAAGAAGACATTTCAGGCGATTCGCATTGAGCTAAACAAAGAACTTGAAGTACTAAACAACACGTTACAGGATATGATCGACTTATTGGAGCCAGACGGAAGAATATGTATAATTACATTTCATTCTTTGGAAGATCGTATTGTCAAGAGTATCTTTCGTAAGAATGAGAACCCTTGTACATGCCCACCAAGTTTTCCTGTATGCATGTGTGGTCAGGTATCAAAGGGGAAAGTGGTTACTCGTAAGCCTATTTTGCCATCAGATGAGGAGATGGAAGTAAATAGAAGATCTAAGAGTGCCAAACTGAGGGTATTTGAACGCAGGTAGTTTAGTTTGGGGGTAATTGTTATGGCTGAACGTTGGGATGGAAAGGAAAAAAGCTATATGCGAGAGTATGGTACGTATATAGATGGTAATACGGTTAGAAAACTAGAGCCGGTAAGAGAACCATTGATTTTACCGGAAGAACACGAACAATCGAATGAAAAAGAGCAACAAAAAACAGTCCGAAAGAAAAGAAAAGCAACACGGAAGGCCACAAGGAGAATGGACTTGTTTTCTACATTATTTTTATCTGTAATGGTTATTGTTACTGTAGTTGTCAGTGTGAAATTTTTGGCTACACAATCGAAAGTTACCACTATGAAAAACAAGATTAATGATTTGGAATCTCAAATCGTTACAATGAAAGAGGAAAATAAACTTGCAAAAGATGAACTTACTGCAGATGTAGATTTGGATTATGTATATGAGTATGCAACAAAAGTATTGGGAATGAAACATCCGGGCAAAAAGCAAGTGATAAAATATCAAGGAAAAGAAAGTGATTCAGTACAGCAGTTTGGTGACATACCAGGTGCCAATTAATTGTTGAAATTGAAAGAATGAGATATGCAACACGGATTATCGGCAGGATGTAAGATGATTTGTGTTGCATACTTTTATGTAGAGAGGAAATAAGAAAATGGCAGATAGAAAAAGACGAAAGATAAAAAAATTTACACCAAGAATGCAGGGGACATTGTTTGCATTTATGGGAATTATTGTGTTAACATTTATTTTTTTAATTGTTCAGATTGGAAAAATCAATAAAAATAGCGGAGAAAAATATAAAAAAAAGGCATTTAGTCAGCAAAGTTATGTAAATAGCGTGCTGCAGTACAAGCGTGGAGATATTTTGGATCGAAACAATACAAAACTGGCAACCAGTCGTTTGCTTTACAATGTGATTGTTTCACCTTATGATTTCTTAGATGATGAGGATACAAAAACAACAACTATTGCGGCGTTATGTAGCTATTTTGAAATTGAGGAACAGGAAGTTCAAACACTATTGACAGAACGTCCAAAGTCAAAATATTACATCATTCGAAAAGAAGTGTCAAAAGATAAAGTTGACGATTACAAAGAAATGTTGGAACAGGAAAAGAAACGTGCAAAAAAAGAAAATGATGATATGAAAATCAACAAAAACGCCGTTTATTTCGAGAAGAACTATAAAAGAACTTATCCATTATCAAATACAGCCTGTAGTGTCGTTGGTTTTTCAAGTTCAGATAATTCAGGACTTTGGGGACTTGAAAATCAGTATAATGATATTTTAAATGGTTTAGCAGGAAGATCTTATGGATATTATTCTTCAGACTCTTCTATTGAAAAGACTGTGAAGGCTGCGAAAAATGGAAAAAATATCGTGACGACTCTGGATGTAAATATTCAGAATATTGTTGAGAAAACAATCAAACACTACATGAAGAAATACAATCCGAAAAACATTGCCGTTTTGGTTATGAATCCGAAAAATGGAGAGATTTACGCTATGTCATCGGATGTAACTTATGACCTTAACAATGCATTTGACTTGACGAATATTTATTCGGAACAGGAAATTGCAGGGTGGAGCGAAAAGGAGAAGTCGCAAAAATTAAATGAAATGTGGCAGAATTATTGTATCGCCCACGCATATGAACCGGGTTCGACATTCAAGCCAATCACCGTGTGCGCAGCATTGGAAGAAGGTATTGCAAATAATAATTCCACATTTTACTGCGACGGTTTTGAAAATATCAGCGGTGTTATTATCCGTTGTGTCAGCCGAAATGGACATGGTAACATGACGTTGAAAACATCACTTATGGAATCGTGTAATGATGTTATGATGCAGTTGGTAAATACCATGGGTAAAAAGAAATTTATGGAATATGAAAAACGTTTTAACATCGGTTTGAAAACAGGAATTGACTTACCGGGAGAAAATCCGGGTTCTGTTTTTACGGAAGATAAGTTAGGACCTACAGAGCTTGCAACATCAAGTTTTGGACAGGGATTACAGACAAATATGGTACAGATTGCGTCGGCATTTTCATCTATCATTAATGGTGGTTATTATTATCAGCCACATGTTGTAAAACAGATACTTGATGATGAGGGAAATGTAGTTGAAAATATTGAGCCTACATTGGTTCGTAAGACAGTTTCAAAGAGTACAAGCGACTACTTGAAGGATTATCTGTTGGCTACAGTAGAGGATGGAACCGGTGCTACTGCACAGATTCCGGGATATTCTATTGGTGGAAAGACAGGAACTGCACAGAAATTACCAAGAACTGCAGGAAAGCATTTGGTTTCCTTTATTGGCGGTTGTCCAATGAATAATCCTGAAGTGGTAGTGTATGCCATTATGGATGAACCGGGAATGGCTGATGATGCCCATAGTACTTATGCACAGGAAGTTGCCAGATCGGTTATGAAAGAAATCTTCCCATTTTTAGGTATTTATAAATCAAAAACTACAAGTGAAGAAAATGGTGGACAGGCAAGTGTTACTGCACAACCTACAGTGGAACCTACCACAGAGCCTACAGCAGAACCAACAGTGGAGCCAACTGTGGATCCACAGGACAATTTAGAGTCTGCCGATGAAAATGAAAATTTACCAATAGCGCAGTAAGGTTAAAATGAAAAAACTTCGTTTGACATATAACGAAAAATACGATGCTAAGTGTAATGAAATCATAATAGCCTGATAGTGGCATAAAACACAAATCTTTATCATATCATGTATGCAAGAACACTGAGGTGTCAGCTATGAAAACATATCACAGGCGAAGCATACTAATGGGGTTTCTTGCGTGTTGTATTTTAACGTTTTTTCTGATTGGACGTTTGTATTATTTAATGATAGGAAGAGCAGAATACTATGGTGTGAAGGTTCGCGAGGTGCAGGAAAGAGAGCGAAGCATTAAAGCTGCCAGAGGGAAAATACTGGATGCAAATGGTGTGGAGCTGGCATCAAACAAATCCGTATCCACCATCTCTGTTATATATAATCAGGTGAAGCAACCGGAAAAAGTAATAGATGTGTTATCCAAAGAATTGGAGCTTGATCGGGAAGAAGTAGCAAAAAAGGTAAAAAAGCGCTCTTCCAGAGAAAAAATAAAAGCAAATGTAGATAAAACCATTGCAGACCGCATCCGGAATATGCAATTAGAAGGTGTTATGGTGGATGAAGACTATCGAAGGTATTATCCCTATTCTACGTTGGCATCGAAGGTAATCGGCTTTACCGGAAGCGATAATCAGGGAATTATAGGCTTGGAAGTTACGTATGAAGACATATTGCGAGGCAAGGATGGAGTGATTTACACTCTTACAAATGCCCAAGGAGTGGAGATAAAAAATACCGCGGAACATCGTAAGGAGCCTATACCCGGGAATGACCTTCAAATCAGCATAGATTTGAATATGCAGATGTATGCACAGCAGGCAGCATGGAAAGTCCGACAGGAAAAACAGGCGAAAAGTGTAAGGATTATCATGATGAATCCCAACAATGGAGAAATATATGCTATGGTAAATGAACCGGAATTTGACTTAAATGACCCATTTACCTTAGTTGAAACAGACGACGCAAATGCCTCGACAAAACAAAATGAAACAGACAAGGCAAATTCCATGACAGAACAAAATGAAACAGACAAGGAAAATACCTTGACACAACAGAATGAGACAGACAACACAAAAGTCATGACGGAAAAAGAAAAAAATGAGAAAAGAAATGCCATGTGGAGAAATAGTTGTATCAGCGATACATACGAACCAGGCTCCACATTTAAAATAATAACCGCCACCGCAGCTTTAAGCGAACATAAAGTGACAGTGAAAGATACCTTTTTCTGTGGTGGTTCCAGACGGGTGGAAAATCGAACCATCCGATGCCATAAAACCTCCGGACATGGGGCAGAAACCTTTCGGGAAGGATTTATGAATTCCTGCAATCCGGTTTTTATGGAAGTGGGCGAGCGAACAGGAGTCGCCAATATGTTCAAATGGTATAAAAATTTAGGATTGTTTGAAAAGACCGGGGTAGATGTCCCGGGAGAAGCAAGTTCTATTTTTCATAAGCAGGAAAATGTAAAAGCCGTGGAACTTGCCACCATGTCCTTTGGACAGTCCATACAGATTACACCGCTACAGTTGCTGCGTGCAGTGGCATCGGTGGTTAATGGTGGGACTCTCGTGACTCCCCATTTTGGTGTCAGGGTGATTTCGGAAAAAGAAAATCGCATCAAAAATCTTTCTTATGAAGAAAAAAGTGCAAAACTTGATGAGGAAACCCAGAGTACCATGAAGGAACTATTAGAAGCTGTAGTTGCCGAAGGCGGTGGAAATAAGGCATACATTGAAGGATACCGGATTGGCGGAAAAACGGCAACATCCGAAAAACTTCCTAGAGGAACCGGAAAATACATTTCTTCATTTCTAGGAATTGCACCTATTGATGATCCAAAAGTTATGGCACTTATCCTGATTGATGAGCCACAGGGTGTGTATTATGGCGGAACCATAGCGGCGCCGGTGATTCGTCAGGTATTTGAAAATATACTTCCTTATATGGGAATAGAACTTGCATTCAAAGAATGAAAGACATATAATGAGAAGGTGTGACTAAAAAATACAAATAGATATAAAAATTTTGAGGTGAAAGACATGTTATTAATCAATCAATCAATGATACAATTAACTCTACCAGTTTTGATTTCATTCGCCATAAGCATTGTATTATGTCCGATTGTAATCCCATTTTTACACAAATTGAAATTTGGGCAGTTTGTAAGAGAAGAAGGTCCGGAGTCACATTTGAAAAAAGCTGGAACGCCGACTATGGGAGGATTGATTTTCTTATTAAGTGTAATCCTTACCAGCGTCTGCTTTATGAGCGGAAATAAAGAAATCATTCCTGTGTTATTTGTAACATTGGGATTTGGTCTGATTGGATTTTTAGATGATTATATAAAAGTAGTTATGAAGCGTTCATTGGGACTTCGTGCATGGCAGAAGATGCTTGGACAGTTTGTGATTACAGCGTTATTTGCTTATTACATTGTAAATTATACAGAACTTGGAACAAAGACATTGATACCATTTTACGGTGAAGTAACTATGTCACCGGTATTGTTTGTTATCATGTTGTTCTTTGTATTCCTTGGAACCGTAAACGGTGTAAACTTTACCGACGGATTGGATGGATTGGCATCAAGTGTAACTATCGTGGTAGCTACCTTCTTTACCGTAGTAGCAGTTGGAACACAGAATGGCATTGCACCAATTACCTGTGCCGTTATCGGAAGTTTGTTGGGATTTTTGATGTACAATGTATATCCTGCAAAAGTATTTATGGGAGATACAGGTTCTTTGGCACTTGGCGGATTTGTTGCTGCGGCAGCGTATATGTTGAAAATGCCAGTATTTATTCCAATCATCGGATTTATTTACTTGTTTGAAATTATTTCAGTTATGATGCAGGTTAGCTACTTTAAGCTCACAAAGGGAAAACGTATCTTTAAGATGGCTCCGGTACATCATCATTTTGAGTTGTGCGGATGGTCAGAGACAAGAGTTGTAGCAGTATTTTCATGCGTCACAGCACTGTTATGTTTAGTTGGATTGACAGCTATGTAAGATTGATTAACAAAAAGAAAAGAAGACGGTTACGGATAACAGTCTCAGAAAGGAAATAGGACATTAGTTATGGAATGGTCAGAAAAAACAGTAGTAGTAATAGGAACAGGAATTAGCGGAATTGCAGCCACAGATTTACTTGTTGAGGTTGGCGCAAGTGTTATTTTATATGATGGAAATGATAAATTAAACCCTGAGGATATTAAGGCAAAACTTAAGAGTACAAAGGGAGTTTCCGTGGTTCTTGGAGAACAGTTGACAAAAGAACTTCGTAGCAATGTTTCACAGGTAGTCATCAGTCCGGGAGTGCCTATTGACAATCCATTAGTGGAAGAACTTCGTCGGGAAGGAAAGGAAATCTTAGGTGAAGTTGAGCTTGCGTACATGTTGTCAGAGGGACAGATTGCAGCTATTACCGGTACAAACGGAAAAACTACAACCACTGCCTTAGTAGGAGAAATCCTTAAAAGCTTTTATGCGTCTGCGTTCGTGGTTGGAAATATCGGAATTCCATACACTCGTATGGCTACACAGATTAAAAAAGACTCTGTTGTTGCTGCAGAAATCAGTAGTTTCCAGTTAGAGACCGTTCATACATTCCGTCCAAAAGTAAGTGCGATTTTAAATATTACACCAGACCATTTGAATCGTCACTACACTATGGAATGCTATACAGATACAAAATTTGAAATTACCGCTCATCAGACAAAAGATGAGGTTTGTGTGTTAAATTACGAAGATCCGATTTTGAGAAAGAAGGCAGACAGTGTACCTGCAAAGGTTTTCTACTTTAGTAGTATGCAACCTTTGGAAGAGGGAATTTATCTTGATGAAGAGCAGAATATAATTTTTGCTTACGAAGGAAAGAAAGAGAAAGTCTGCCACATTTCAGAACTTAACCTACTTGGAAAACACAATTATGAAAATGTAATGGCAGCCGTTGCTATCGGATATTTCATGGGTGTTCCAATGGACCATATCCAAAAGGTTATCAAAGAGTTTACAGCTGTAGAACATCGTATTGAGTACGTAACAGAAAAAAATGGTGTGAAATATTACAATGACTCTAAGGGAACCAACCCTGATGCAGCGATTCAGGGAATCCGCGCCATGATTACAAAGACCGTGCTTATCGGTGGAGGATACGACAAAGGTTCAGAGTATGATGAATGGATTGAAGCATTTGACGGAAAAGTAAAACTTTTAGTACTTCTTGGACAGACTGCAGATAAGATTGAAGAATGTGCCAGAAGACATGGATTTAACGATATTATCAAAGTAGATTCCTTAGAGGAAGCAGTTAAGGTATGCGCACAGAACGCTGAGCCGGGAGAAGCGGTATTGCTTTCACCTGCCTGTGCAAGTTGGGGCATGTTTGACAACTATGAGCAGAGAGGAAACATGTTCAAAGATATGGTGCGTGCCTTATAGTAGAGTTAAGAAAACAGGTTGTTAAAGAATTGGAAATTGTAATTTTAGAATGCGAAATACAGTGGAGACCTTGAGTCTCCCAATAAAAAACATTTAGAAGTGAGTTGAAAAAACATATTTAAATGTTTGGAGCATGAAAAAGAAATGAATGAAAGAGAGGAGAGAACAATGGCTAGGCGAAGAAAAAGAAAAACAGGACCTGTCAAAGGTCTCTTTCTGGAAGCATTTCGTGCAGGTGGCGGATATTATGATTTTAGTTTACTGTTCATAGTGCTGTTGCTTGTTGGAGTTGGACTTATCATGGTATACAGTACCAGTTATTATTCGGCAGTGCGATTTAAAGGCGATTCCATGTATTACCTGAAACGTCAGGGCGTTCTGGCATTTGCGGGAATTATCGCTATGATTTTCGTATCCCGGGTTGATTACAAAATACTTTTAAAACGTGTAAAAAACACAACGGTTCGAATGCCATCGCTTTTATTGGCACTTTCCATCGTGTTGCAGTTTTACGTTTTAATTAACGGTGTGGATTTTAACGGTGCGAAACGCTGGATTTCCCTTGGACCACTGGGAACGTTCCAGCCTTCCGATTTTGCAAAGGTAGCTGTTATCATCTATGTGGCGTATATGATACATATTAATCCTAGAGCGTTGGACAGAGTAGGCGGTTTCGTAAGAATTATGATACCGGTTATGATTGATGTTGCCCTTATTGCAAAGGAAAATGTAAGTACCGCCATTGTAATCACATTGATTTTAGGTGGTATGTGTTTCATAGCCAGCCGGAATAAAAAATACTTTTTATTCTTTATATTGTTAGGCGTTTTGGCGGTTGTGGCGATTTTCCTTTTCGGAGAGGGATTTCGTATGGCACGCTTTAATAGTTGGAAAAACGTTGAGTCTGATGAAAATGCATTTCAGACCTTGCAAGGGCTTTATGCCATTGCTTCCGGCGGATTGATGGGAAGAGGATTGGGACAGAGTACCCAGAAACTTGGGTATGTTCCGGAGGCACAGAATGACTGGATTTTCTCAATTATTTGTGAAGAATTAGGATTGGTTGGTGCCTGCGTAATCATTCTTGCATTTTTGATCCTGTTATGGAGAGTATTTCAAATCGCAGTAAACTCCAGAGAATTGTTCGGTGGAATGATTTGTGTTGGTGTATTAGTACATGTGGCATCGCAGGTACTATTAAATGTTGCAGTAGTAACCAACTCAATTCCTGCTACTGGAGTTGCGTTGCCTTTTATCAGTTATGGTGGAACTTCGGTTGCCATGATGCTTATTGAAATGGGATTGGCATTATCCGTATCCTACAGAATTGGAACAGAGCAAGAAGGTGCTGTAGGATGAAGCAGATTATGAAAAAAAAGAAAGTCTGGATGATTGGTGCAGCGGTTTTAGTTATTATTTTGTTTTTGACTGTTGTCATATCCGGAAAAATAAAAAAAGTAGATATTGTGGGAAATACCTACTACACGGACAAAGAAATAAAAGAAAAACTGATGGATTCAGCTGTGACGAGAAATATGTATGGCTTGTACGCCAAATATGGAGCGGGAGTGAATCCCGGAATTCCGTTCATTGAAAAAGTATCCGTAGAAATCAGTGGTTCCCATGCAGTGACCATTTTAGTATCAGAAAAACCTATCATCGGCTGTATTAAATACATGAGCCAGTATTTGTATTTTGACAAAGAAGGCGTAGTGGTGGAAAGTAGTCCGGAGTATCAGAAAGGCATACCGGTAATTGAAGGTGTGAAGTTTACGAAGATGACACTTCACGAGCCGCTTCAGGTAGCTGATGCCGGTATTTTTGAGGAAATCATGTCTGTTTCACAGTCTTTGGAAAAATACGAAATTGCCACGGATAAAGTAGTGTTTGACATGAAACGTAAGGTTACGCTTTATGTCGGTGATATACGTGTAAAACTTGGACACCGTAAAACGTATGACATACAGATTGCAGAAATATCAAATGCCATTAAAGAGGCACAGAAAAAGAAGCTGAAAGGCGATTTTGATATGGAAAATTATGTGGAAGGTCAGGGACAGATATTGTTTAAACAGACGGAAGAATAGAAAAAAATGACTATAGTTATCCGTGATTGCAAGAACTTTCATGTGACGAAGTGAGTGATGGAATATATTGAAATTACGGCAGATATTTGTAATATATATAAAATTTCACTTTAGGACTTTTGTACTAAAAAAAACATGAAATTCTGACGTAAAAATATAAAAAATACACGAAAATATAAGTTGTTACCAAAAATATACAAAAGGATGAATATTCTTTTTAAAAATTGCAAAAAAAACTTGCTATTTTATGCAAAAAAAAGTATCATAGAAAAGGTAAAGATTTATCTTAATGTGCGAAAAAATGAAGGAGGAAATGACCTTGCTTGAAATAAGAACAAACGATGCTGACGCAGCAGCAAAGATACTTGTTGTTGGTGTTGGTGGTGCTGGAAATAACGCAGTTAACCGAATGATTGAAGAAAATATTATTGGCGTGGAATTTGTTTGCGTCAACACAGATAGACAACATTTACAGACATGTAAAGCTCCAACTTGTGTACAGATTGGTGAGAAGTTGACAAAAGGACTTGGAGCCGGAGCACAGCCTGAAGTTGGAGAGAAGGCAGCGGAAGAAAGCCGTGAAGAATTGACAGACATTATCCGTGGTGCAGACATGGTGTTTGTAACATGTGGTATGGGTGGTGGAACAGGTACCGGAGCTGCTCCTGTAGTTGCTTCCATTGCAAAGGAATTAGGTATTTTAACAGTAGGTATTGTTACAAAGCCTTTCCGTTTTGAAGCTAAGACTCGTATGAACAATGCCATTGGCGGAATTGATAAATTAAAAGCAAACGTGGATACATTGATTGTTATTCCAAATGATAGATTATTGGAAATTGTTGACCGTAGAACTACAATGCCTGATGCACTTCGTAAAGCTGATGAAGTGTTACAGCAGGGTGTTCAGGGTATCACAGATTTGATCAACGTACCAGGACTTATCAACCTTGACTTTGCTGATATCAGCACAGTTATGTCAGATAAGGGTGTTGCTCATATCGGTATCGGTATCGGTAAGGGAGACGAGAAGTGTGTAGACGCTGTTAAGCAGGCGATTACTAGTCCACTTCTTGAGACTACCATTGAAGGAGCTTCTGATGTTATCATCAATATCTCAGGTGACATCAGCTTGATCGAGGCAAATGAAGCTGCCAGTTATGTAGAGGAGTTAGCAGGAGAAGATGCAAACATCATCTTTGGTGCTATGTATGATGATACAGCTCCAGACTCAGCAGTTATCACAGTTATTGCTACAGGATTGGAAGGAGAAGCACCTGTACGTTCTTCAAGCAGCTTATTAAATAGCACTTTGAAGTCAAACTTTGGTGCATCATCTAGACCAAGTTCTACACAGTCTACAGTTAAGCCAGTATCGACAGTAAAGCCGGTACAGACTCCAAGCAGACCAGGTGGAAGCATCAACGTTCCTAGACCTACATATGAGACACAGAGATTAAATTCTGAAGCTGCATCAGCTACAAGCTCATATTCATCAACAGCTTCATCGTCATTTGGCTCAGATAGTAGTAGCGGAATTAAGATCCCTGATTTCTTACAGAGAAAAGGAAATAAAAAATAATTCGAGACTTACTTGAAAATTATAAATGTTGGAATGTATATCTTGATGTTAGATATAAGATAGTTTAAATAAACGGAATGATATAAAAGCCATCGTGCAGGTTTTGCACGGTGGCTTTTTTTGTCGAACATTTCTATGCTTTCGACAACCCGAAGTGACAAATTCTGCAAGCAGTTTGTCTTACAATAATATCGAGAATTGACATATGGAGGTGACAATGGAAAGAAAGGAAACAGGATATTATTTTCAGCAAATTGCAGGAAGGTTTTGGTACATATTATGAATAGCAAATATTGTTATCACATTGTACTGGAAAAGAATGGCATACAGAAAGAAGAGATTGGCTTTTGGGATACAGGAAATGGGTTATATACTCCCTGGACAAGGGAGCCGGTATGTATAACAGAGCATAAATATGTCAGAGAGTTTTTCTCGGAAGAGGAATATAACAAACAGGAGTTGCTACTACAATTGAAGGATCATGTTCCCACGTGCAGAGAAAAAATTGTATGGATACCGTATCATTCCATCGGAAAGACACAAGGCATACTTCCAAGTATGTATTTTGATCGGTTGGAAATCAAAACAGAAAAACAAACCA
>CADBNB010000122.1 GCA_902795895.1 uncultured Lachnospiraceae bacterium
TATGAAGCTGCTCATGGTACTGTTCAGAGACACTACTACAAGCATTTAAAGGGTGAGGAAACATCTACAAACTCTGTAGCAACTATCTATGCTTGGACAGGTGCTTTGAGAAAACGTGGTGAGTTAGACAATAATCAGGCATTACAGGATTTTGCTGATAAATTAGAGAAGGCAACAATCTCAACAATTGAAAATGGTACAATGACAAAAGATTTGGCATTGATTACAACATTGGAAAATGTTACTGTTGTAAATAGTCAGGACTTTATTTTGGCAATTCGTAAGACATTAGAGGGAATGCTTTAATTCATGATAGATAGACAGGGTATTCGAAAGAATACCCTGTTTTCGTGAATATATTTATGTATCGTGTGTCATTAACCATTGCGCATGGTTCGCGGTTGATTTTAAATGTAAACCCAATTTTTTCATGGTGGTGTTAGCAGGAATGACATGTGGGTTTACTTTGCGAGAGAATATTGTGAAAAATGAGAGGATAAATTATGGAGAATGAGAACATAAAAGAAACTCACGGTGTTGTTCATGGACAGCAGAAGAGTTTTACAAGACGTTTTACGAAATTGAGTAGTTTTAAATGGCAGGGAATTATGTGGTTCCTTGTGATTATTGCTTCCGTATCTTTTGGTTTTATGATATATCGATTTGATTCAATCTTAGATGGCTTTGATCGATTGATTAATATCTTGAAACCAATCATTGTGGGTGTGATTTTAGCTTATATTTTAAACCCTGTTATGAAGTGGTTCGAGAAAAATATAACAAAACTATTTAAATTGGATGTTACGAATGCAAAGACAAAAGGACGAGTTAGAGGTATTTCTTTATTGCTGACGATTATTTTATTCTTCGTATCTATTGGAATTTTGCTTTATGCAATTATTCCGGATTTAATAGTCAGTCTTTCAAATCTGGCAAGTGAAATGCCGCAACGTTATAACGCTTTCGCAAGATGGTTAAAAACAATTTCTGCTCAAGATGATAAAAACATAGTTGTTCAGTCTATTTTGGATCATACAGAAACCATTATGGAAAAGGTAAACAATTGGTTGAAAAATGACCTTTTGGATATTTTAAAATCTCTTATGAATGGTATTACCGGTGTATTTGGAGTATTGTATAATTTCTTTATTGGATTGATTGTTTCTATTTATATTTTGTCTACCAAAGAATCTTTTAAAGGTACTGCCAAGAAGTGTATGTATGCGATGTTTAGTCCGAAAACAACAAACTCTATCTTAACAATAGCAAGAGATAGCGACCGTATATTTTTAGGCTTTTTGTCAGGAAAACTGATAGATTCACTTATTATAGGTGTAATTTGTTTTGTTGTATTATCGATTTTTCGAATGCCATACACATTGATCGTTAGTGTGATTGTAGGTATTACAAATATTATTCCTTTCTTTGGACCTTATATTGGAGTAGTACCAAGTACGATTCTAATTGCATTGGCAGATCCAAAAGCAGGATTGATTTTCTTCATTTTTGATATGATTTTGCAACAGATTGATGGAAATATTATCGGACCTAAGATATTAGGAAACTCTACCGGATTATCTGCGTTTGGAGTTATCTTTGCAATTTTATTAGGTTCTGGATTATTTGGCTTCCCGGGTATGATTTTTGGTGTGCCGGTATTTGCGGTTATTTACCATCTTGCAAAACAAATTATTGATAAACGCTTGATAAAAAAAGAACTACCGACGGAAACAGATAAATATGTAGATGTATTTTCGGTGGAGAATTCCAAGTTAATGTATAAAACGGAAGAAAAGTTGGAAGTAAAAGAAGATGCTTCAAAAGAAAGTGAAGAAAAGTCAGAAGCAAAAGAAGATACTTCTAAAATAGGCGATTCAGAAAAGAAATAATCATAAGATGATGAGAAAACAAATTGCTTTAAATATTGAGAAGTAGTTGATTTAATACTAAAAATAAATCAGAAAAGGAAATTGATATGTATCAGATTATTTTAGCTTCAGGTTCTCCGAGAAGAAAAGAAATTCTTGAACAGGCAGGGATTGTTTTTTCGGTGAAGCCGAGTCAGAAAGAAGAAAATATTACTACAGATAATCCAAAAGACCTTGTAAAGGAATTATCCTATATGAAAGCTATGGATATTGCGAAGGATGCGGCTGTTAATTCAGTAGTAATCGGAGCGGATACCGTAGTGGAAAATGCAGGGCAAATTCTTGGAAAGCCAAAGGATGAACTGGAAGCAGTAAGCATGATTATGAATTTGCAGGGACACACTCACAGTGTGTATACGGGAGTTTGTATTGTGGTAAAAGATGAAATTGGACATATTGAGGTGCGCCAATTTGCACAGCAGACGAAAGTAATGATTGCAGAAATGTCGAAAGACGAAGCTATGGAATATGTACTGACCGGAGAACCGATGGACAAGGCAGGGGCATATGCTATCCAGGGAAAATTTGCAAAGTTTATCGATGGTATTGAAGGAGACTACTATAATGTGGTGGGATTTCCAATTGCAAGTTTTCGAAAAGAAATGAAATCACTGGGATTTCAGTTATAAAAAGTGTTTTGCAAAAAATTGCTTAGTTGAACGTAATATAATTACCAATAGTAATAAACTAGAAAAAAATGCTTAGTTCCAACGAACTAAGCATTTTTGACTATATAGGAAAATCCATCCTAAAAGATTATTATTTATTCTTATCATCTTCTGCAAGCTTCATTGCACGAACCTTTAATGATAAACCAAACAAGTTGATAAATCCATCTGCATCGTGATGATCGTATAAATCACCAGTTGTGAATGATGCAAGACTTTCATTGTACAATGAATATGGTGAAGTAGTACCAGCTTTGATAATGTTTCCTTTGTAAAGTTTAAACTTAACTTCTCCAGTACAATACTGCTGAGTTACTTCGATAAATGCCTGGATTGCCTCACGAAGTGGTGTGAACCATTTTCCTTCGTAAACGATCTGTGCAAATTTATTTGCTAAATCTTTCTTCTGAGCGTAAGTATCGCGGTCAAGGATTAATTCCTCTAACTGCTGATGAGCTTCCATTAGGATAGTTCCACCTGGAGTTTCATAAACACCACGAGATTTCATTCCTACAACACGGTTTTCAACGATATCAATGATACCAACACCATGTTTTCCTCCTAATACGTTAAGCTCTTTGATGATTTCAGAAACTTTCATTGATTTTCCGTTTAATGCAACTGGAACACCTTTTTCAAATTTCAATGAAACATACTCACCTTCATCTGGTGCTTTCTCTGGGCTTACGCCAAGAACTAATAAGTGATCGTAGTTTGGCTCATTTGCAGGATCTTCTAATTCAAGACCTTCATGAGAAATGTGCCATAAGTTTCTGTCACGGCTGTAGCTTGAATCTGTAGAGAATGGAAGATTGATACCGTGTGCTTTACAGTACTCGATTTCAGCCTCTCTTGAATCCATCTGCCATGTATCTAATCTCCAAGGTGCGATAACCTTAATATCTGGAGCCAATGCTTTAATACCAAGTTCGAAACGAATCTGGTCATTTCCCTTACCTGTGGCACCGTGGCAAATAGCAACAGCGTTTTCTTTTCTTGCAATTTCAACCAATCTCTTAGCAATTACTGGTCTTGCCATAGATGTTCCTAATAAATATTTGTCTTCGTAAATAGCATTTGCCTGAACACAAGGAACGATATAATCATCACAGAATTCGTCTACAACATCTTCGATGTAAAGCTTAGATGCTCCTGATAATTTTGCTCTTTCCTCAAGTCCGTCAAGCTCTTCTCCCTGTCCACAGTCGATACAGCAGCAGATAACTTCATAGTCATAATGCTCTTTTAACCATGGAATGATTGCTGTAGTGTCAAGTCCGCCTGAATACGCTAATACAACTTTTTCTTTCATAAACCGATACCTCCGTCATGTATTTAATTGTTTGTATTTAAGATTACATATATTATAGAAAAAACAGTCATTTGTCAGAATAGGAGAGTATAAATTACTCAAATGATAAATGCTAATCTAATATCCTCAATTTAATATAGTAATCTGTTTTAACATTTGTAATGAATAAATATACATTTATCAGTTGAGAAAATGTAAAATTATTCATCGCATTTACTCATTTATAAATATATAACAAATTTGCAAATTATGCAAGTGTTTTTGTGATTGTAAAATAGTGAAATATATGGAATGAGAGTGAGGTTTGCATTTTGTGGATTATGGCACAAAATCCATAAGAAATGATTTTGAAAAAGAAAACAAAATAGGGATTGCATAAAAATAAAAAAAGTTGTATAATTATAAAATCTTATGGAACATTAAATAAAAAGGAGGTTGCGGTAATGGTGAATATTCGTCCGATGGTAATTGAAGATTATGATGAAGTATATGCACTTTGGCAAACGATAGAAGGTTTTGGTATCAGAGCCATAGATGATTCGGAGGAAGGCATTCGAAGATTTTTAAGACGCAACCCGACTACAAGTGTAATAGCAGAAGAGGATGGAGTTATTATTGGTGCTATTTTGTGCGGACATGACGGAAGAACAGGATGTTTTTATCATGTTTGTGTAGAAAAAAGCCATCGTAATCGCGGAGTTGCTAAGAAAATGTCTCAATA
>CADBNB010000123.1 GCA_902795895.1 uncultured Lachnospiraceae bacterium
CCCTTTGCGGAAAGCATAATGATAGGAATGGATGATGTTTTTTTTTTTTTTCTGCATACTGTGTATCCGTCAATGCCCGGAAGCATTAAATCTAAAAGTATTAAATCCGGTTGGTAGATAGGAAACTGTTTAAGTGCTTCCTCACCGTCCTCAACGATTAAAGTCTGAAAACATTCTTTTGTGAGGTACAATGCAATAAGCTCTGCAATATTTGCATCATCATCCACAATAAGAATTTTTTGTTTTGTTGCCATGTGTTATACTCCTCCTCAGTTCTCTCGGAATCTCCGCGAGATATCACTAAAATGTTACTATGGTAACCCCCATATCGCCTTCTCCGAAAGCTCCCAAGCGATAGGATTTTACATGTTTGCATTTCTTTAAATGTGCGTGAACTGCGTTTCTAAGCGCTCCTGTTCCACGTCCGTGAATAATTGTTACCTGTGCCAGATTTGCAAGGTACGCATCATCAAGATATTTGTCCAAAGTTGGAATTGCCTCAGCGGTAGTCATTCCGATTAAGTTAAGTTCCGTGCTTACATTGGCGGATTTGGACATTTTAATCTTACCGCTGCCTGTTTTCTTAAGTGTAGGTGCTGTAATCACAGGTTCGTCTAATAATTCAATATCCGAAATATTTACTTTGGAATTTAAGATACCCATCTGTACCTGTAAATCTCCTTTGGCATTTGGAAGACTGCTTACAGTACCTTTTAAGTTAAGACTAAGAACCATAACTGCATCCCCTAAATGCAAATCTTTTGCTGTAAGTTTTTTCTTCGGTTTCTTTTTGTTTTTCAATGTCAGTTTGCTTTCTGATTTATTCAGCTTTTCACGAAGCTGGTTACGTTCCTGCTCCATGGCTTTATTAAGACCGCTGTCTTTCGACCACTTATTGTATTTTTTGATAGTTTCATCTGCATAATCCTTTGCTTCCTGAAGAATGGCATTTGCCTCTTCCTGCGCTTTTCTAAGGATTTTATCTTTGGACTGGTCGATACGCTCGTTTTTCGCGGTTAATTTCTTTTTCAATTCTTCAATTTCTGCTTTGTATTCTGCAATTTGCGCCTGCTCTTTTTCGATGGTCATACGGCTTTTTTCCAAATCGCTGATGACATCTTCGAAACTTTGCTCCTCACTGTCAATGTATTCCTTCGCCTGACTGATAATGTAATCCGGAAGTCCCAGTTTGCTGGAAATGGCAAAGGCATTACTCTTTCCAGGAATACCGATTAACAAGCGGTAGGTTGGGCGTAAAGTTTCCACGTTAAATTCGCAGCTTCCGTTTTCCACTCCCGGAGTAGAAAGGGCAAATACCTTTAACTCACTGTAATGAGTGGTAGCAACCGTGCGGATACCCTGATTGTGTAAGTTTGATAAAATGGACATGGCAAGTGCCGCACCTTCTACCGGATCCGTACCTGCCCCAAGCTCATCAAATAAGCAGAGGGAAGTAGGTGTTGCCTCTTTTAAAATGCTTACGGTATTTGTCATATGGGAAGAGAACGTACTTAAGTTCTGCTCGATACTCTGCTCGTCACCGATATCAGCAAATACATTGGAAAATACGGCAAGTTCCGATTGGTCAAATGCCGGAATGTGAAGACCTGCCTGGCCCATTAACGTAAATAATCCAATGGTTTTTAAAGTTACGGTCTTACCACCGGTATTTGGACCGGTAATTACAAGAAGATCAAAGTCTTTTCCAAGCATAACATCAATTGGCACCACCTTATGCGGGTCAATCAAAGGGTGTTTTCCTTTTTTGATGTTTAAATAACCGGAAGTATTAAAAATTGGCTCTGTTCCATGCATTTTCTTGGAAAGAGAGGCTTTTGCAAAAATAAAATCTAACTCGCAAAGAATGGATAAGTTGGATTTTAAAGTATCCACTTCTAATGCGGTCAGGTTACTAAGCTCGGCAAGGACTTTCTCAATTTCGTTCTGTTCTTCCGTGGCAAGTTCACGAAGCTCGTTATTTAGCTTTACAACGGACATTGGTTCGATAAACAATGTGGAACCGGTAGAAGACTGGTCATGAACCATACCTGGAATGGAACTTTTGTATTCTGACTTTACAGGAAGACAATAACGACCATTTCTCATAGTGATAAGCCCGTCCTGCAACATGGAACGGGAACTGTTAAGGATTTGATTCATCTGGTCGTGAATTCGCTGGTTCGTCACTTTAATACGTCTTCTTATGTCTCGAAGGCCGGCACTTGCATCGTCGCTGATTTCTTCTTCGGAGATAATGCAGCGCTTGATTTCGTTGTTTAGATTAGAAAGTGGCTCTAAATAACTAAAACGTGTGTTAAGGCTGTCGTTTGCAAGGGAATCTTCTTCGTTATCCTTACGACCATAATTTTTCACTCGA
>CADBNB010000124.1 GCA_902795895.1 uncultured Lachnospiraceae bacterium
CTTTACCGGTTCATTTTGATTACTTTCAACTTCATTACTTTCCGTTGAAATTTCTGACTGTTCCTTTGTTTCTTTCTGTTCATTCTCAATTGCTGAGTTTTCACTAGAAACCTCGTTCTGCACATTTTCAGCATTTTCTGTTGATACAGGTTCTGAAACATTACCATCCGTTATCACTTCGTTTTGTGTATTTTCAGCGATTTGTTCGTTTTCGCTTTTTAACGCTTCATCCGAATGTTTTATCTGTTCGCTCTTGCTTTGAAGCTGTTCAATTCCTGTTTTTTTCTTACTAACGTTAACAATTTTTTTCTTTTCGATATACTTCTTTGCTTCTTCTTTTTTATGTTCAATTTCTTCTAATTTCTTTTGTTTTTCCTCTGCCTCACGTTTTTCTTCTAATTCCTTTTTTCTAAACTCTTTCAACTGGTCTACAGGTGCTTTTTCCTGCGCAAACTTTTCCGAACTTAACTTATAAAATATATATCTGGTATTTACTACATGACTTATTTGGTCCTCATTCATAAACATAGCCAATTTTTCATAAGTTTCCACAATAAATTTGTCTGCATACTTGCTCTGCTTATTGTCAAGCAACGAGGCTGCAATCAAAACATTAAATAAAGCATCCAAAAAATCACTAGAATAAAAACTATCCTCCCGACTATCTCTAAGTCCGCATAACTGAATAATAATCGGTGGCATGTTAAGGATTTTTCCTGCTTTGCTAATCACCTCGTCCGGCAACTCTCCTTCTTTCGGACATCCTAATGCATTTCCCGGGATTAAATCCAGCATAAACTTTCGCTGTGTCTCTCCATTTTCTCCACAGTAAGCATACAAATTCATAAGAATAGACTGTAAATACAAATCTATCATTTCCAAAATATCTATCTTTAAATAACTTTCCGGCTCTGACCAATAGCCTTCCTGACACAATACTTTTCCAAAATCAATAATTTTTTCATAACTTTCTTGGGCAATTTCCAATAATTCACTGTTACTGTATCTTGGTTGAATCATATTATCTCCTCCATGTTCCAACAAACACTTTCCTTTTTTAACTTTGCTTTATCTATTTCACGCGCTCTCAAAGTCTTTTTTCACAAAAATTTTGAAAGTACTAACTAGTTGACGAAACATCCCAACTTTAATTATACTTTTTTCTTTCCAAAATAACAACGACGTTTCTATTTTTTTACAGTTTTTACATATTAAGGTTAAGTTACCAATTATAAACTGAACATTTTCAACAGTCTTTCTACTAATTAATCTTTTTTTAATGCATTTGATTATTGCCTAAACATTTTTCTTGTACTATAATAAACAACGTGCGATTCTAGATTTATACAACAAAAAGAATTTATATAAATATATTGAAACAGAGGAGGAGCCGGGTTTTCCGGGTAGAAATATGAAGAAGTTATATAACACATTAGGTATTGATATTGGTTCTACAACCGTTAAAGTTGCAGTATTGGATAAAGATAATAACATTCTTTTTTCTGATTATCAGAGGCATTTTGCAAATATTCAGGAAACATTAGCAAGAATTATCAAAGATGCCCATGAAAAACTTGGTGATATGGATTTCTGTCCTGTAATTACAGGTTCTGGTGGACTTACCCTTGCAAAACATTTAGAGATTCCATTTGTTCAGGAAGTGGTTGCTGTTTCCACTGCTTTAAAGGATTATGCTCCACAGACAGATGTTGCAATCGAGCTTGGTGGAGAAGATGCGAAGATTATCTACTTTACCGGTGGTATCGACCAGCGTATGAATGGTATCTGTGCCGGTGGAACCGGTTCATTTATTGACCAGATGGCAACTTTATTAAAAACAGACGCTCCCGGATTAAATGAATATGCGAAAAATTATCAGGCAATTTATCCAATTGCTGCCCGTTGTGGTGTATTTGCAAAGACAGATATCCAGCCATTGATCAATGAAGGTGCAACAAAAGAGGATTTATCTGCATCTATTTTCCAAGCTGTAGTAAATCAGACCATTTCCGGTCTGGCATGTGGTAAGCCAATTCGCGGAAATGTTGCATTTTTAGGTGGCCCTCTTCATTTCTTAACAGAATTAAAAGCAGCATTTGTCCGTACACTTAAACTAACACCAGACGCAATTATTGCACCGGATCATTCTCACTTGTTTGCAGCCGTTGGTTCTGCCATGAATGCAAATCCAGAGATTTCTACCTCATTTGCATCATTAAGTGACCGTTTGTCAAATGGTATCCAAATGGATTTTGAGGTTACCCGAATGGAGCCATTATTCAAAGATCAGGCAGAATACGATGCTTTTACTGAACGTCACAAACAACATAAAGTTACTGAAAAGAAGCTTGCCGATTACGAAGGAGACTGTTTCCTTGGTATCGATGCCGGTTCCACTACTACTAAAGTTGCTTTGGTTGGAGAAGATGGTTCCCTATTGTATTCATTCTACAGTAGCAACAACGGTAGTCCGCTAAAGACTACAATTCGTGCCATCAAAGAGATTTACGAACTTCTTCCGGATAGCGCACGTATTGTCCGTGCTTGTTCTACCGGTTATGGCGAGGCATTGATCAAAGAAGCATTTATGCTTGATGAAGGCGAAGTTGAGACAATTGCCCACTACTATGCTGCTTCTTTCTTTGAACCAGAAGTAGACTGTATCCTTGACATCGGTGGTCAGGATATGAAATGCATGAAAGTAAAAGACCATACCATTGACAGTGTTCAGTTAAACGAGGCCTGTTCTTCCGGATGTGGTTCCTTTATAGAAACCTTTGCAAAATCTCTACAGTACGAAATTTCTGATTTTGCAAAAATTGCCTTATTTGCGAAAAATCCTATTGATTTAGGTTCCCGTTGTACGGTATTTATGAATTCCAAAGTAAAACAGGCGCAAAAAGAAGGTGCAGGTGTTGACGATATTTCCGCAGGACTTGCATATTCCGTAATTAAAAATGCCCTTCTTAAGGTAATTAAGATTACAGATCCTAAGGATTTAGGTAAAAAAATCGTTGTTCAGGGTGGAACCTTCTACAATGATGCCGTTCTTCGAAGCTTCGAGATTATTTCCGGATGCGAAGCAGTTAGACCAAACATTTCCGGTATCATGGGAGCCTTTGGTGCAGCCCTAATTGCCAGAGAACATTTTGATGGAAAAACAGATACAACTATGTTATCCATCGAAAAAATAAATGCTTTAGAGTTCGAAACTACATTATCACGCTGTAAAGGTTGTACAAACAATTGTCTCCTCACCATCAACCGTTTTTCCGGCGGTCGCCAGTTTATCACCGGTAACCGTTGTGAACGTGGTATTGGAAAAGCGAAAAAGACAGATACAGTTCCAAACCTTTTTGCATACAAGTTAAAGAGAGTCTTTGGTTACAAGCCTTTAGATGAAGCAAATGCGGTGCGTGGAAAAGTGGGTATTCCTCGAGTGTTAAATATGTACGAAAATTATCCATTCTGGCATACCTTCTTTACGGAGCTTGGATACCGCGTAGTATTATCGCCGGAATCAACACGTAAGGTTTATGAACTTGGTATTGAATCCATTCCAAGTGAATCAGAGTGTTACCCTGCAAAACTTGCCCACGGACACATTTCCTGGTTATTGAAAAATGGAATTGATTACATTTTCTATCCATGCGTATATTACGAGAGAAAAGAGCAGGACAAGGCCGGCAACCACTACAACTGTCCGATTGTAACTTCTTACGGTGAAAACATCAAAAATAACGTAGAAGAACTTCAAAATCCGGACATTACGTTCCAAAATCCTTTCATGTCATTTGAAAGCGAAGAAATCGTCAGAAAGAGAATGGTAGAAGTTTTCACAGAAGAAAACAATATTCCTGCCTCAGAGATTGAAAAAGCAGTACATCTTGCCTGGAAAGAGATGGAACAATCAAGAAAAGACATTCAGGACAAAGGTGAGGAAGTCATCAAATACTTAGAAAAAACCGGTAAGAAAGGTATCGTTCTTGCAGGTAGACCATACCACTGCGATCCTGAGATCAACCACGGAATACCTGAGTTAATCGCTTCTTACGATGTAGCTGTTTTGACAGAGGACAGTGTTGCTCATTTAGGAAAAGTAGACCGTCCGACGATTGTCATGGACCAGTGGGTATATCATTCACGTTTATACGCTGCTGCTTCCTATGTACGTACAAACAACAACCTTAACCTTATTCAGTTAAACTCTTTCGGATGTGGACTTGACGCTGTAACAACAGACCAGGTAAGTGATATTCTTACAAAGTCCGGAAAGATTTACACTGTACTAAAAATTGACGAGGTAAACAACTTAGGTGCTGCAAGAATTCGAATCCGTTCACTTCTTTCAGCTATTAAAGACCGTGATCAAAAGCATATAGAAAGCCATTTGGCAGATGCTGCCCATCACAGAAAAATATTTACCAAAGAAATGAAAAAAGAATACACCATTTTGACACCGCAAATGTCGCCAATTCATTTTAACATGTTAATGGCAGCCTTTGATTCTTGCGGATACAACGTGGAATTATTGCCAAGCAACAAAAGCTGTGTAGACTATGGTTTAAAATATGTAAACAACGATGCATGCTATCCTTCCCTGTTAGTTGTGGGACAGTTTATGCAAGCACTTGATTCCGGCAAATACGATTTAGATAAAGTAGCCTTAATCATTACCCAGACCGGTGGTGGATGCCGTGCTACAAACTATATTGGATTTATCCGTCGTGCCTTGGAAAAAGCAGGATATGGTCAAATTCCTGTTATTTCCCTTAGTGCAGGTATTGAAGATAACCCTGGTTTCAAGTTCTCACCAGCTATGGTTAACCGTGCATTACAAGCATTGGTATACGGTGACTTGTTTATGCGTGTTTTATATAAAACACGACCATACGAAGCCGAAACTGGTGCTGCAAACGCATTGTTTGAGAAATGGGAAACGAAGTGTATTGAAGATATAAAATCCGGTAAAAACTTTAAGAAAAACATTTATAACATTGTTCATGATTTTGATACTCTTCCACTGAAAGACATTCAAAAACCTAAAGTTGGTATTGTAGGAGAAATTCTTGTTAAATTCCTTCCAACTGCCAACAACCATGTAGTAGATTTATTGGAAGAAGAAGGCGCTGAAGCAGTTTGTCCTGATTTGATTGATTTCTTCTTATACAGCTGCTACAATGCTAAATTCTCCGCAGAGCTATTTGGTAAGAGTAAGAAAAAAGAGCATATCAACAAAGCAGTCATAAGTTTTATTGAGTTTTATCGAAGACATGCAAGAAAAGCTTTGGAAAAGAGTACACGTTTCCAGCCAATGGAGCGAATAGAAACTCTTGCAAATTACGCAGAACCTTTTGTATCCGGTGGAAATATGACAGGTGAAGGTTGGTTCTTAACAGGAGAAATGGTAGAACTTATCCATTCCGGTGTTGGAAACATTGTCTGTGCACAGCCTTTCGGATGTTTACCAAACCACGTAGTTGGAAAAGGTGTGATCAAAGGTCTTCGTAGCGCATTTCCGGAAGCTAATATCGTAGCTGTTGACTACGATCCGGGTGCCAGTGAAGTAAACCAGTTAAACCGTATTAAGCTAATGCTTGCCACTGCAAACAATAACTTAAAAGAAAATGAAGAATAAGTTAAAAAGTGTTCCAGACTGTAAGTAGTTTGGAACACTTTTTTAGTATTACTCACCTATATTCTCTTTGCTATGGCAGGAACTAATTTCCCTTCCTTCATAACTTTTTTCAGTGTTGCCCTTTCTCCCTGCATATGAAGATTTCGATAACATTCGCAGTAAATAAAGTCAATCACATCCTGCAAGATAGAAGAAACTTTCTTCTCTTTCAACTTGTCAAGCATTCCAATAGTTTCTTCATAAGCAGCTTTTTCATACTGTTCAATTGCCAACGTAACCACAATATTATTCGTTAATCCATTGGATGATATTTGATATTTTTTTAACAGACTTCGATTTTTTTCCACCAGTTCCAAAACTTCTTCTTTCTTCTCCGCTAAGAAAAATGCCATAGCTTTGTTGGCACATACAAGCACCTGATTAACCTCCGCCTGTCCCGGAAGTGCTATCTGATTTAAGGTATCTATTGCCTTATCATATTTTCCTGCATACACATATCCGGCTCCAATATTTATCTTAATCAAATCCTTTTGCTGACGATTTGTCGTCTTCTCAATGACTTTTTGCATCTCCTCCACGTAACGCTCAGGATCCTTTTCTTCATACAGAAAAGGAATCGGTGCTGCTACCATTTTAGTTAATCGATGCATAGCAATAATCTTTGCTGTCATCCATACTACTACCACACAAGCCGCAATGCCAATAATCATTTGTTTTGCCTGCTCTTTTGGAAAATTTGCTGCTATTCCGTAAATCACTCCAATAGCAATACACCAAAAAGCTACCGTCAATATCGTCTTTTTTCCCCTCATACTTCATTCTTCCTTTCTTTTGTCTCATCTATTTTTCTTACATTCAACAAATTTGACTCATAAATCTCTTCAAATTCAATATCTTCCTATCACATAAATACTGACTCCACTATAAAATTACAACCTCATTATTTTAGTGTTGCGCCGATGATACTTCCTCCACCAACCACATACTCACCATCATAAAATACAACTGCCTGTCCTGGAGTAATGGCTCTTTGTGGTTCATCAAAGATACACTCTACCACATCATCCTCTATCTTTCGAATGGTTGCCATAGCACCTTTATGACTGTACCGAATTTTAGCCATAACACGCATTTCACCATCCAAATCTTCAATGGTCATAAAATTTAATTTATTGGCATATAATTTAGGCTGAAAAACATCCTCATTATCTCCAATTACAACTTCATTTGTCTCAGGACGGATTTCCACAACAAACACCGGTTTTCCCATAGATAAATTTAGACCTTTTCTCTGACCAACCGTATAATTGGTAATGCCTTTATGTTGTCCTAAAACGTTTCCGTCTAAATCCACAAAATTTCCAGGTTCAATGACCACATCTGTATTTTCATGGATAAATCTTGCATAATCATTATCCGGAATAAAACAAATATCCTGACTATCCGGTTTATTTGCAACCAGCAGATTCATATTTCTTGCAATCTCTCGTATTTCCTCTTTCTCGTACTGACCAACTGGCATCAAAGTGTGAGCCAACTGTTCCTGTGTCAGATTATACAATGCATAGGTCTGGTCTTTACGGTCAGTAACCGATTTTTTAATACAATATCTTCCATTTGGAAGTTGAACAACCTGCGCATAATGTCCTGTTGCAATATAATCAGCGCCTATTTCCAGTGATCTGTGAAGCAATGCTTCCCACTTTACGTATCTGTTACAGGCAATACAAGGGTTTGGCGTACGCCCTGCCAAATATTCTTCCAAAAAGTAATCCATAACACAGGATTTAAACTCTTTTCTAAAATTCATAACATAATACGGTATTCCCAAAGTATCTGCTACTCTTCTAGCATCATCCACGGCACTCAGTCCGCAACATCCGCCATTATCTTCCACCTGTGAAAAGCTTTCTTCCTGCCATATTTGCATCGTAACGCCGATAACGTCATAACCTGCCTCTTTTAACAAATAGGCTGTTACAGACGAATCTACGCCACCTGACATACCTACTACAACTTTTTTCTTCTCGCTCATAATCTATCCTCTGTTTATCATTATTATTTACTAGTATAACGCAATTTGTAGCAAAGATTATGCTGTTTCCCATGATATTTAACCATACTTCTCCAGCATAAATTCTCTGAAACTACACCAAATAATTTTATCATATTTTATTTTCTTACTCAACCACAATCCCTAAAAACCACGTTCCAAATTAGTACCCGTCAACCACAGCACAAAAATGCATGCAGTACAAATTTCATTTTTCAGAATACAGTTTCATTTTCACTCCATAAGAAAGAGACTTTCTTCTCAACGAGTCTATAATTTCCTTCAGCTTTAAAATAAAATAATCAATTTCTTCTTTTGTATTTTCCTCACCAACAGTTATCCTGATTGCTCCCTGCATTTCATCTTCGCTACATCCGATTGCCTGAAGCACATGTGACGGATATTGTTCTCTTGAGGCACATGCTGCCCCCGTAGAAACATATATCCCTTCATTATCTAGCATAGTTTTCACATTAGAAGCTTGTACAAAAGAAAAACTGACATTTACATTATTTGCTAATCTATGTTTATAATCTCCATTTGTTTTCGTATATGGTATTTCATTTATAATACGCTCAACCATATAATCCCTTAATTTTTGTTTTTTCATTTCCTTCTTTTGCAAATTAATCTGCGCAAGTTCTGCCGCTTTTCCAAATCCCACGATTGCTGCCACATTCTCTGTGCCTGCTCTCATTCCCTTTTCCTGCATTCCACCATGAATAAATCCAGAAATCATATTTTCGTCCCTGATATATAAAAATCCAATTCCTTTTGGTCCATAGATTTTATGCGACGAGCCACTAAAGAGATCAAATCCGTATTCATCAACATCAATTTTTGTCTGTCCATAAGCTTGTACACCATCCGTGTGAAAAATAATGCCTTTTCTTCTTGCTATTTTTCCTATTTCCTTAATTGGTTCCAATGTTCCTATTTCGCTATTTGCAAACATAACACTAATTAAAATAGTAGTCGGTCTTATAGCATTTGCAAGGTTTTCTACACTTACGATACCTTGTTTATCCACATCAAGATAGGTAATTTCAAAACCTTTTCTTTCCAAAAACTTACACGTATTTAATACAGCATGATGTTCTATTTTTGTTGTGATAATATGATTTCCTTTCATCCGATTTTTCTCTGCCACGCCAATCAACGCCCAGTTATCAGCTTCTGTACCACCTGATGTAAAATAAATATGTTTTGCATCACATCCAAGTCCCATTGCAACTTTTTCCCTGGCAAATGCAATGGCACCTTTGTTTTGCATCCCCAAACCGTACGTAGCTGACGGATTTCCATACCGTTCATCAAGATATGGTAACATTTCCCGAATTACCTCTTCCTTTGGTTTTGTAGTAGCTGCATGATCAAAATAAATGTTCTTCATAAGCATCTCACACTCCTACTATTATAGTATGCCAAAATCAGTCCTAGTGTCAGAAAAAGTTTCCTATTACAGAACAAAGAGTTTTGCTTGCAAAACTCTAGCGCGACCGCGGTATTGCGCAGCAATTAACTCCATCTCCGCGGTCTGCGCATCC
>CADBNB010000125.1 GCA_902795895.1 uncultured Lachnospiraceae bacterium
ACAATAATGAATAGAATATGCGCATATTTTTTTTTTTTTTTTTTTTAAATTACATCAGATAATGTGTGTTTATTTGTTAAATTATAGAATGTACGGCGTATCATAAGTGTTTTTGTGACGGACATATAATATTAGAAATGGGTTCGATGTATTGGTATCTATTAATAATGGTAATAATATGGGAGAAAAAGATGTTAAAAGAAGAAATGAAAAAAATAGTTTATAGACGAGAATTTGCTGTTGTGTTTGCAATCTTTTGTTTCGCATCGATAATTGATTTTTTGCTGACTTGTGCAAAGTACTATGGTGTGGAAATGTCATGGATTCGTTCAGCCTACAAATGCAACATACTAGACAATGAAATTGGTATGATTACAGGTATGTTTTTTAGTATGTTATTTCCTATTTTGATTTGTACTGGAGTTTCTGATGTATTCTGTGAGGAAAGCAAAAAAGGAATATTGAATTATATCTATGTGCGAACAAGTCGAAGAAAAAATATACGGACAAAGGCTGCAGCAGTGGTTATAGTAAGCTTTTTTATGACTTTTATTCCGTTAATGGTGAACCTCTTTTTGGCAGTAATCACATTTCCACTACAGGGATATTATTGCAGAAATGCGGCATATTTAACATTGACAGTACCGGAGGATGGAAGGGTTTTAGCATACCTTGAAATGTTTTATCCTTATCTGAATATTTTTATCTATATCCTGCTTAGAAGTTTCATTGGAACGGCATTTGCGCTTGTGGCATTTTCGTTATCGTTGCTACAGGTGTGTAATCAGTATGTAATTAAATTCTCGGGGATGATATACTATCTTGTTTATAATTGCATTACAGGGCTTCCAATATTTGAGGATACGTTTGTGAGTACAGGTTTGTATAGCATAAATGGGTACGGAAATGGCTGGATGTTTCTTGTGTTTTTTGGAATAAGCCTCAGTATCTGCTTTTTTGCATTCAAAGTGGGAGAAAAAAAGGAGAGGTATTAAATTTGAAAAAGTATAAAATAGTAAACCAGTGGAATTTGCTTTTCGTGACGTTAATTACCTTGCTTTTATTAATCAAAGCAGGATTGTCTGTCGATAGAAATGATAATCTGCGTCACGTTTTTTGTATGGAATATAATGAAAGAAGCTTTTTATTATTATATTTAAATATTCATCTTGTTGGATTGTTACCGATTTTTTCGAAAATTTTTAAAGAAGAACAGATTGTAAGATCACAATCAAAAGTGTGCTTTCTCAGACAAAGATTAAAAGAAATAATCCTTCAATCCGTGATTTATTCATTATTATTGACATTAGGCTGGTATTTCATTGTAGGTATTCAGCTTAAAAATAATGTGTTGTTAGAAGCGTTAGTGATGATTGGATATTATTTTATAAAGGTTATGATAGGAATGCTTGCAATCGGAATATTTAGTATGGGCATCTATA
This sequence comes from uncultured Lachnospiraceae bacterium, assembly GCA_902795895.1. GTDB lineage: Bacteria > Bacillota > Clostridia > Lachnospirales > Lachnospiraceae > CAG-411. Next base: position 1,443 of record CADBNB010000125.1, read on the forward strand.
TTGTGATACAGAATCTGGTGATTTCTTATATCGTTAGTTATGGAATATTAATATTGCTAAACTTTTCACTTTTTGGTGATACAACGTCCTTTCTTTACCAATATATGAGTGTCTTCCGTTTTATGTTCACAAGTGATTTTCAATGGGAACTTTATCGTGAAATATCAAAGGCAAACTTTCATATTTTCTTAAGTATTTTACTGTATTCTTTGACGTATGCAGGATTTAAAAAACATGATTTTTTGAAGAAAGGACATGAAAAAGGTGAAGACGTGTAAAAATATTATGAATATATCAAAATTAAAACTGATGCTTGTGTTAATGATTGTTGTTTTTTTTGAGGGATTTATGGATCTCAAAAAACCAAGTTTAAATTTGGTTGTAGGATGGATTTTCGGATATGTGAATTTGAGCAGGCATGATTTGTTTGTTGTGTCTTTGCTTCGCTTAATAATACCACAGATTGCAATTCTGTTCTTGTGGGGAGATTTTATACATGAAAATCTTGTGAAGAATTATCAGTTGATATTTTCTAGAACGAGAAAAACACACAGTGTATTAAATAAATTTTTTTCTCAATTATTGATCAATGTAACAATAACCACAATTTTAATGGAGATGTTAATTGTGTTACTGTATATGCTGAAAGGATACAAAGTAAGTAATCCAGTTGATCTGTTTTTGGATTTATCAATTTATTGTATTTATATCAATGGGTTGCTTGTGTTTGTGAATGGATTGTCGTTGGGGGTAAATTGTATATATGGAGTGATTATTGGTTTGACTTTACAGATAATATCCTTTGAAGTGGATTACAATATTCTACAAGGTGATATGGCAGTTCGACCAAAAATATATTATATTTGTCCAACATCACCGATTATGTTTATTGAAAATATTGGCATTAACTTAAGGTCGAAAATAATATGGTGTCTTGGTCTTGTTGGATTAACAGCTATTTTTTATATTGTTACTTGTATCTGTACAAAAAGAAAAGAATTTATATAAATCGAGACTAAGAAATGAAAAAGAAAAGAGGATGAAAGATGAATAAAATTGTGCTAAAAGATGTCAGCAAAACAATAAAAGGGGTTGAGATTTTATCAGAGCTTAACCAAGAGTTTGTTGGTGGAAAAATTTATGGATTGTGTGGTAGTAACGGTTCTGGAAAGACGATGTTGCTTAGATTGATTGCTGGATTGATCAGACCAAGCAAAGGGGAAATTCTTGTTGATGATAAGATTTTACATAAGGATATTGATTTTCCTGCAAATATGGGCGTCATGATAGAAAATCCAGAATTCTGGCCTTATTATACTGGCAAGGAGGCATTGGAGTCATTGGCTGCAATCAATAAAAAGATTGATGAAAAAGAGATTGATTTTGCTTTAGAGAAAGTAGGATTGCAGGCAAATGATAAAAGAACCATAAAAAAATATTCACTAGGAATGAAAAAAAGACTTGGCATTGCACAGGCAGTTATGGAAAAACCTGAATTACTATTATTGGATGAGCCAACCAATGCCATTGATAAAAAAGGTGTAGAGCTGGTGTTGAAACTGATATCCGAAGAAAAAGATAATCATAAAATTATTATTCTTGCAAGTCACAATAAGTCTGATTTGGAAATATGTGATGTGATTTTGGAGGTTGATGAAGGAAAAATATTAGGAGAGTTACAATGAGAAAAAAAACTAAATTAAAAATATTCGTTATGCTGTGGGGAGTGACGATTCTGATTTCTGTTGTTGTTGGCAAATTAACAGCTTCAAGTTTTGTTGATAATGTTGAATTAGAACAATATCTTTCCAATAAAGATATTAAGATTGCTTACTGTGTAATGGGATATGATCCAGATACAAATGTAGGATATTTGAACAATGAAGAAGTCCAGAGTTTAGATGATTTGTTGGTTGACAAGGATACGATTGTTGCAAAAGTGATATTATCCAAAAATTTTCAAAGAAAGATATATATGGAAAGTATTTTTTCACAAGTGGAAATCGTAGAATGCGAGTCTGGCAATTTGAAAAAAGGAGAAAAAATAGAGATTCTTGAACCGGTAGATTGTGGAGCAAATGTAATCTTATGTACGGATGGTTATAGTATGATGCAGGAAGGAAAAGAATATATTGTTTTTTTAAAACCGCTTAAGAATACGTATTATGGACATTCCAAGTATATATATGCTCCCAATTCAACATTGTATAGCAAATTTCCAACACAGCCATCTACTCCTCATTTGTTTCGTTATGAGGAGTTAGAAGAACCGGAAAAATTATATTCTTACGAGAAAATGAAGGATGAAGAAGTTTATCTATATGATAAAAAGGAATTTAATAAGTATTTGAAGTTAAAGAAAGAAGTTTTAGAGCGTTTCAAATAATGAAAGGTGATATCAATGACGAAAAAGTGTTTCATATTGACTATGTTATTGTTCATGTTTGTCACAAGTTGCGGTGCGAATCAGGATAATCCACCCTGTGAATATGAACGATTGGACAATTGCCAAATGGCGAAGTATTTTATGAAGGATCAAAAGGATTCAGCCGTCACGGCTTCTATTAAAAATCAAAGTATCAAAATTACAAACCAAAGTTTGAAAGCATCGGATCTGTTGTTTCGGTTAGATGAATACTATTACAGTAAAGTTACCGGAGCCATAGCATACAAGGTTATCATTGAAAGATTGGACGAAAAACCAATCGAAAGCAAGCAAGTTGATAATCTGGTTCGCATGAAGGAAGAAGGAGATTTATATCTGTCAAACAATCGTGATGAAAAAAATTTGAATGAAGATATGCAGATCGAAGGTAAAAAAATTGTTTGGTATAGCACATTTTTACTAGATGCTATTTCGCCGAAGGATAGTGTCAAAACGTATAAGATAAAAGAGCGAATGGATTCTGTTTCCTTTTATTATGATGGGAATAAAATTGGTGAATATCAGTTACCGGAGTATTCTTGTCAGGAAAACATAGCCCACTTTGCTGTTTCTGAAAATGATAGAATACTGGAGGGAATATTATCAGAAGAGGGTATTTCTATTGTGTGGGATATTCGTGATGTTTTAGAAAAATTTCACGAGATGCTCAAAAATTTACCGGAGGGAGAGGATCCGGAAAGATATGGATACAGTATATACTCGACCATCCTGTTAAACAAAAAAAATGGAGATAAAATAAATTTAGATGACTGTACTAATACGTTTGATACGATTGAAGAAAACGAAATTAGCAGTTTTAATGCCGTATTTCCATATTCAATAAATTTAAATGAGGTAGATAGCATAGAAATCGATGGCGTAAAGTATAAAATAAGACGAGATATCCCTTGAGCTTTCGCTCTGTAGGATACTGTTTTTCTGCTCAAAACATTGTTACCAAATTGGAAAAAAATGCCGATAAATTGTATGAAAAGTAATCAAGGAAGAACGTATTAGGCCAATGTGGCAGTCGGTTATTTGCAAGGAGGTAATAATTATGGGTGGAATATATGGAGCAGGACTAGGTAACTCATCTATTATGGAGCAATTGAGGCAAAAAAAAGATGCTAATCATACAAAGAAGACGGATAAACAATCAGGAAAAGATGAGGCTGTCAGAGGAAAGAAACAGCAAGTAGTAATGGATCGTTATGAACGCGCAGATGCAGTAAATCAGACATCCACTGAGGGTGTGGAATTAAGTGATAAAGCAAAGGCACTGTTACAGGAATTGAAGGAAAAATATCAGAACATGGATTTCTTCGTTGCAAAATATAACAGTGATGAAGAAGCATCTGATATAATGTCTCGTGGAACAAAGGAATATGGTGTGTTGATTGATCCCGAGACATTGGAGAAAATGGCAGAGGATGAAGAAGTTAAGAATCAGTATTTAGCTGTAATTGACGGTGCTACCGATAAGTTTGAAGAGATGAAGACACAACTTGAGGATAGTGGCAGTGAGGTAGAACGTCTTGGTATGGTTATCAATGGAGACGGTACTGTAGATTACTTTGCAAAACTGCGTGAAAATACTGAAAAACAGGCAAAAGATCAGGCAGAAAAAATAGAAGAGCGTCGTGCAGAAAAAATGAAAGCATGCAAAGAAGAAGAAAAAGAACGGCTGGAAAAGAAAAAAGAAAAAACAGTAACCGTTCGTGCTTCGTCCATTGAAGAATTGGTAAAGAAAGTGAAAGAGATTGACTGGACAACCATTCAGGAGACAAAGAAGGAAGAAGCACCTGAAGTTGGAGGAAAATTTGATTTTTCAGTGTAAAATATGATGGAAAATGTAGAGGAGATGTAAACATCTCCTCTATCTTAATGTGAAAGAGTTGTCATTGGAGGGAGATTATGAAAAAGCGAATTTTAGAATATCGGGAAAGAATTGACAAATTGTTGGAACAAGAGGATGAAAACATAGATTACGACGAAGTGTTAAAAGAGCATCTGACCCAGATTGCATTTTTTCAGCATGAAAGGCTGATACATTTAATTGTAACCGTTACTTTCGCCATTATGACTGTGATGGCATTAGGAATACTCTTGATTACCGGACTTATAGAAGTGATTGGACTTATTGTTTTACTATTAATTTTATTAATTCCTTACGTAATGCATTATTACTTACTAGAAAATGAGACGCAAAAAATGTATAATCAATATGACACATTATTAACGAAGATTAGACAGCGAGGTAGACAATGAAATTTATAACAAAATGTGAAACTAGAATGGAAGATTACGACTGCTATGGAAATATGACATTAAAGGCGGTTTTGCAGTTGTTTGAAAATGTGGCAAGCTACCAGTCAGATACGCTTGATGAAAGCATTATTGACAATAGTTTAAATGGTATTGCATGGATTCTTACGGAATGGCGTGTGGAAATGATAAAGGATATTCCGTATAAAAAAGAATACACCTTGGAAACCTGGTCAAAAGGCGCATTAAATGCTTTATTGGTGGACAGGGATTATCAGTTATTGGATGAAGATGGAGAAATTTTGGCAAAGGGAGAAGCAAGTTTTGTGCTTTTAGATATGGAAACCCAAAAACCAATGCGGATTACGGATGAATTGATGGAAAAGTATCAACCGGAAATGATTGATGTGTGGGAAGGGAAAAAGTTTGCCCGAATGAGAGAGGCAAAAACGTATGATTTCGAAAAAGAAATCAATCTTCGAAGAACAGACATTGATTTCAACCACCATGTACACAACTTAACATATATTGATTATGTCATGGAAATGTTACCGGAAAATCGTTACGAAAAGAAAATTAAAAAACTGCGAATTAACTACCGAAAAGGAATAGAAGCCGGCGAAAGAATCATTGGAAAATACCATTTGGCGTCGGATAAGGAAAAAATTGGATTTTATGGAAGCGCTAATGAAGGAAAAATATCTACTATGGTGGATTTTTGGATGGAATAGTACTTTTCATTTGTGTGCAGATTAGATATAATAGATATGTACAGAGTATAGATAAGGATGTCTCAAGAGAGACTTGATTATTTTATGGGGGAGCATTATGGAAAAGAAAAAAGTATTATTTGTTGCTTCAGAAGCAGTACCATTTATGAAGACAGGGGGATTGGCAGACGTTGCCGGAACCTTGCCGAAGTATTTTGACAGTGACAAATATGATGTGCGAGTGATGATACCAAAGTATGCGTGTATGAGATGGGAGCTGACACAGCAGCTTACGTATTTATTCAACATTCGTGTACCGTTTTGTGGAGAGGATCGGTACGTTGGTTTATTTGAGATGGAGAGAGACGGAGTAAAGTTTTATTTCGTTGACAATGAATTCTATTTTAGCGGATTTTCCGCATATACCGACAATGTAAAATGGGATATTGAGAGATTTATTTTCTTCTCAAAGGCATCCCTTAGTGTATTGCCAAATCTGGGATTTCGCCCGGATGTAATACATTGTCATGACTGGCAGACAGGACTTGTTCCTGTGTACTTAAAAGGAATTTTTCAGGACAATGAATTCTTTAGAGGAATTCGTTCCGTTATGACCATACATAATTTGAAATTTCAGGGTGTTTATGATAAAGAGTCTATTCAGGGTATCAGTGGACTTCCAGGATATTTCTTCTCGGATGACAAGCTTGGAATCTATGATGATGGAAATATGTTAAAGGGTGGAATTACATATGCAGACAAAGTGACGACAGTAAGTAATTCCTATGCCCAGGAGATTAAGACACCATTTTACGGGGAACATTTAGATGGACTTTTAAAAGCCAGAGAGCATGATTTGTGGGGAATTGTAAATGGTATCGACTATGAGCAGTTTAATCCGCAGACGGATCCGCATCTGGAAGTAAAGTATAACGTAAAGAATTTTAGAAAAGAAAAGAAGAAAAATAAAGTGGCTCTTCAAAAGCAGCTGGGACTTACACCAGATTCTAAAGTCATGATGATTGGTATTGTATCAAGACTTACGGACCAGAAAGGTTTGGATCTTATTGCATATGTGTTGGATGAAATCTGTCAGGATTCTATTCAGCTTGTAGTGTTAGGAACCGGAGAATACCGTTATGAAGAGATGTTTCGACATTTTGCGTGGAAATATCCGGATAAAGTTTCTGCAAATATTTATTATTCCGATGAATTATCACATAAAATATATGGAGCATGTGACGCATTTCTTATGCCATCCTTATTTGAACCATGCGGACTTAGCCAGTTGATGAGTTTGCGTTACGGAACACTACCAATCGTTCGCGAGACCGGTGGTTTGAAAGATACGGTAGAGCCGTTTAATGAGTTTGAAAACAGAGGAACCGGATTTAGTTTTGCAAACTACAATGCCCATGAGATGATGGCTACCGTTCGATATGCAGAACAGGTATTTTACGACAAGAAAGTTGCATGGAACCGTATGGTAGACCGTGCTATGAAGATGGATTATTCGTGGAATACATCAGCCAGACATTATGAATTATTGTACGATGAAATGTTAGGCTGGTAGTAGTAGTAGGGAAGGAGGGATTTCTATGACTATTATCCCATTCTACAACTTAATTTTATTACCAAGGGTAACTTATTATTTTCAGGAGGATTACTATAAGGAGTTATCAAAAAAATCTCCGGTACCGGGAGAGCAGATTTTATTCCTTATGTTGAAGGAAAATAAAACAAGAGATGAAATCGTGGCGACGGATTTTTACCCTATCGGTGTGTTAGGTGTTGTGGAGAGTATCGATGAGGATGGAAATGTGGCATTAAGAGCAACTACCCGTGCAATCACTGAAAAGATACGTGTGTCAAAAAGAGCGATTGTAGCCGAGTATAAGGAAATTCCTGATATCGAAGATATTGATAAAAAAGCTGCAGAAAAGCAGTTTCAGTCCATAAAGAAAAATTTATATCAGTACGTGAGCAATTTTCAGTGGGGACTTATGGCGAGAGAATACATTTCACAGTGGGATTCTCTTGCTGAGATGGTGTCTACCATGTCACGTCAGATGGAGATTTCAAATGAGGAAAAGTATGCCATTTTAGAGGAGGATTCTCTTACAAAGCGTAATGAGATGATGGAGATGGCTATGCTTGAGTTTATTGCTGTGTCACAGGTTGGTAACGAGGCACAGGAGCAGCAAAACGAGGAAAATGAAAAAGCCTATCGTGAGATGGCAATTAAAAAGCAGATTTCGATTTTGCAAAAAGAACTTGATGCCATGCATCCGGAAAATGTGACGGATGTCCGCATGTTTGAGAAAAAGATTGCGGAATCAGGCATGAACGAAGAAGCAAAAAATGAGTGTGACAAAATATTAAACCGTATGAAACAGGAGGGAGAAGGCAGCCATGAATATGGTATCTTCTACGATTATCTTGATTTTGTCACAGGTTTAAATTGGAAAAAAGCAGAATACAAAGACATAGATTTGAAAAAAGCGGAAGCTGTTTTGGATGAAGACCATTATGGCTTGAAAAAGGTAAAACAAAGAATCATCCAACAGATTGCTGTTATGGCGTTAAATAAACAGCAGTCCGGCTCGATTTTATTGTTTGTGGGACCACCGGGTACCGGTAAGACTAGTATCGGACAAAGTGTTGCAAGGGCTTTAGACCGTGAGTATGTGCGTATCAGTCTTGGTGGTGTGAAAGACGAGGCGGAAATCCGCGGACACAGAAGAACTTACGTAGGTGCCATGGCAGGACGTATCATGGAAGGTATCAAAAGAAGTGGTGTTTCAAATCCTGTGGTAGTTCTTGATGAGATTGATAAATTATCAAATTCTTACAACGGAGATCCTGCCAGTGCTTTGCTTGAGGTACTGGATCCGGAACAGAACCATACATTTACAGACCATTATATGAATGTGCCTTATGACTTGTCGGATGTATTGTTTATCTGTACCGCAAATGACATGGATACTATTCCGGAACCATTGTTAAACCGTATGGAAGTGATTACCTTCCAAGGGTATACAGAGACGGAGAAGATTCAGATTGCAAGAAAGCATTTGATACCAAAAGCCATGAAGATGACCGGTGTTAAGGCATCAAAGTTTAAAATTACAGATGCAGCACTTCATTCAGTGATTGCAGATTATACTATGGAAGCCGGTGTGCGTGGGTTAAAGAAACGGGTTGCTACACTTTGCCGTGCGGCAGCAGTGAAGCTTGTCCGGGCAGAACAAAAGTCAATCACCGTAGGACCTTCCAAGCTGAAGGAAATGTTGGATACCAAGCCAATCCATCATGAGAGCATTTTAGAAAAGAAAAAACCAGGTGTGGTAACAGGACTTGCATGGACCATGGCTGGTGGGGATATACTATTTATTGAAACCTTATTTGTAAAGGGAAAAGGTGAAGTTAAGATTACGGGACAGCTTGGGGATGTTATGAAAGAGTCTGTTCACATTGCTTTGACTTTGGTAAAGAGCTATTTCCCGGAAAAGGCAGAAGAATTTGCACAGCATGATCTTCATATTCATGTGCCGGAAGGGGCGGTGCCAAAAGATGGTCCGTCTGCAGGTATTACATTGACAACAGCGTTGACATCCTTGTTACTAAACAAAGCCGTAAGTCCTACCATTGCAATGACAGGCGAAGTTTCTCTTCGTGGAAATGTTATGCCAATTGGAGGATTGCCTGAGAAATTGATGGCGGCTGTACGTGCTGGAATTAAGACGGTATGCATTCCAAAGGAAAATGTGGAGGATTTGGAGGATGTTGCTGAAGAAGTAAAATCCAAACTTACGATTATTCCTGTTCATACCGTAGAAGAAGTATGGAAAGTGACAAAGTTAAAGTAAATAGGTATTGAGAAAGTTAGGTAGGATGTAATATGCGATGGTCAGAAAATGAAAAAAGACAGTTTGACAGACACGCAGATTCACTTAAGCAGGATGAAATGGTGCAACAGATGAAAAACTATGTTCAGCATGGAAATATTTCCACATACGAACATTGTCTGCATGTAGCACAGATTAGTTTTATAATCAATCGGAAACTTGGTTTGAAATGCGATGAAAAGGCATTGATTACAGGTGCTATGTTACATGATTTTTTCCTTTACGACTGGCATGACAAAGACAAAGAAGAAAAGTGGCATCAGTTTCATCATGCAAAAACAGCAGCGGACAACGCAGAAAAATATATGAATATCAATGAAAAAGAAAGAGCAATTATTGAAAATCATATGTGGCCCATGAATTTATTTCATATTCCTAAAACAAGAGAGGAAATTGTAGTAAGCATGGCGGATAAGTATTGTTCCACAAAAGAGACTATATTTTATCGTAAAAAGGGGCATGTTGCCAAATGATAAACAAATGGGCGTGGATTGTAGTTCGAAGGTTCGAACCTCCACACCCATTGTTTTTTATGTAATAGGAAATTGTGATGCAATTTCCTGTTACATAAAAAACGCTCCGCGAGGATGCGCAGACCGCGGAGATGGAGTTAATTGCTGCGCAATACCGCGGTCGCGCTAGAGTTTTGCAAGCA
>CADBNB010000126.1 GCA_902795895.1 uncultured Lachnospiraceae bacterium
AATGAAGAAGAGTAAGAAAAGATGCCGATTGGGAGTTGCGATTCCTGAGCGGCTTTTTTCCTTGTTCTTTTGAAGATGGTAAAATTGAAGATAAATGTTAAGCTTGAAATTCGTAAAAAATGGATATAGTTTTTCGGATTTTGATAAGTTTGAATTTAGTTAAAAAAGAATATCGCAAAAAAATACGAAAACATAAAATAACTATTGACAGAACATAAGAAGGGAAGTATAATTCAGAATGTAGAAAGGTATGGTGCAATTATGTTTGTTTCATTTTCAGTAGGTAATACGGGTCCGTTTAAGGAGACAACAGGAATCACAACTCTGGCAGAAAACTTGAAAAAGGAATTCTTAGAGGAGAATACATTTGAAGTCTCTGGACAGAATTATAACAAAATCTCATATATTTATGGAGCGAATGGTTCTGGAAAGACAAATTATCTGGCGGCACTTACAAAAATGCAGAAGATGATAATAATGTCTACCGTACTAGGGGCTAACAATAATAAGCTGCTGGAAGTACCTGCAATCAAGAAAGAGTTGGCATCACCAATCGAAACTTTTAAGTTTGATATCGATTGTAAAAGTAAGGAGACATATTTTGAAATCCAGGTGCTTCTGGAGGGAGTCTTATATACCTATTCATTTGCAATCCAAGACGGAAAAATCCAAAAAGAAGTTCTGACCAAGAAGAATAAGCGGACAGAAATACTTATTAAAAGGACTTCTCCTAAATATGAAGATATAGTACTTCGTTCTGGATTGGCCACTTTTAAGAATATGGTGTCGGTTGTTAGAGAAGATGCATTATGCTTGGCAATGGCTGCCATGCTAAATAATCCTTTAGCAAGTATGATTCTGAATGAAATAATGAATTATCGCATAATCAATATGGCTTCGGTTGGAAATGCACCGGATTTTGATGAGGATAATACTAATGAAGAAGCAATAGAAAGATACCTTAAGTATTTAAAAATAGCTGATCCAACATTGACAAATTTAAAAGTTGACTTGGAATCAAAAATGGATAAGCATGTATTGAATGAAGATGATTTGGAGAACAAGGAGCTAGTTATTAAAAATATACATGTGAGCGTTCAATCACTTCATGCTACTTACAAAGATCACAAGCAAGTTGGTGAGATAGAACTTCCATTTTTGAAGTATGAATCAAATGGAACTATTCGAATGTTGAGAGTTCTTCCTGCTATCTTTGAGGCATTGGATGCTGGCGGTACGTTGTTCATTGATGAAATAGAGAACGGTCTGCATCCTAATTTGGTAAAACTTTTAGCTGGCTTGTTTAATTCCGATGAGTCAAATCCGCATCATGCACAGTTAATCTGTACAACACATGATACGTTGTTGCTTAATGGAGTACGGAGAGACCAGGTGTGGTTTACGGATAAGAACCAGTATGGAGAAACAAGGATGTGCAGATTAAGTGATTGTCCAAATGTGAGAAGTAATGACAATATTGGTGCAAAATACTTACAAGGAGTATTTGGAGCTATTCCAAATGTTCAGAATTTGTAATAAAAAAAGAACCAAAGGGCCAACTTTGGTTCAGGTGGTGGATATCCACCAAAATGTAGTAACCATGGATGAAATGACCATGGCGCAATATAAAATAATCCACTCCAATGATACCATGGTTACTGCAAATTTTCAATAAAAATTTAACACAGGAGGATAAAATATATGATGGAATTGTAGTAATATGGTAGCTATTGCGCCATTAAAATATATAAGTACTTTGGTCATTTCTCCTTTTCATATAGATATATTTCATATAAAACGGAGGAAATAATTTGATTATTAAGAAGAAAAGAATTAATAGTTTATCATGTTTGAGTCATGTTGAGGATGGTAAAAATCTGGTAATGGCTCTGTGCGATGCAATGAGATTTAAGGATGTGTTACTGAAACTGGGATTTTCAGAGGATTTAGCTGAAGGCGAGAGAATTTTACCTTCTATGTTAAATCCAACGATGAAAAGAAATGCAGAGCCTTTTTATATTAAGGATAAAACAAAACCGAAGGAACAGTATTCACAGACTTTATGGTGGACTCGACACGAATGGGCCGGTCGTGGAGAGACAAGAGAGGTAACGGATTTTGTTAGCATTCCTCGTGAGAGATATGCAAGAATAGAGTTCGAACCATATAGCGTGGAGTTGTTTTTGAAATATGATGGACAAGGACAGTTGATAGTAATGACAGAGCCCATTTCATATTGTCAAGATAATGAAAAACTGCTGATTAATACGATTAATATTTTCCTTACTAATTTTGAGGAATGTGAAGTATTAACTGAGAACTTTGAAAATGTGATGCCTACCCGAATTATAAGATTAAATTGGGAAGTGCTGCCAAGCGGAGATTATCCGTGGGAAAGAATACAAGATGACCTGAAAAAGGTATCTGAAAAGAGTAGTAAGACTGCGAAAAAGGTGTTGATTGATAAATGTGAATTTATAAATTCTTTTCAGCCAGATTTCAGGGCGTATGGAAAGTCAGGATTTAAGGGTTATGTGATTTTCGGATTCACGGATAGGGATATATATGTTTTGGAAAGTGTTTACCCTAACAATGCTACATATGTTTTTGGAAAGAACTGGGGAGAACTTTCAAAACTCACTAAAGCAGAAATCTTAAATGGAAATCTGCAAGATGTGCGAATAATTCATAACAATAATTGGCAGCAGGAAATTCGTGATTTATTGGAGGTAGCATAGATGGGAAAGAATCAACACGTAACACCGCATAAAGATGGCGGTTGGCAGGTTAAGGGTGAGAATAATACACGAGCAACAATTAGAACTGATACACAGGCCGAAGCTATACAAAGAGCACGAGAAATCGCCCGAAATCAAGAATCCGAACTTTTCATTCATGGAAGGGATGGAAGAATTAGAGAAAGAGACTCTTTTGGAAACGATCCGTTTCCACCGAGAGGATAATAGCATATGGAATACGGCTGAGGCTGGGAAATAGAGAACTGTCTATTGACA
>CADBNB010000127.1 GCA_902795895.1 uncultured Lachnospiraceae bacterium
ATAATGCTGCAAATGATAAGGTTGTAGCTGTATGGTTTGATGGTACAGATTGTTACTATGCTTACACAACAAACCCTACAAGCGGTAAAGATAACGGTGTAGAAGGCGGCTGGATTACCCAGAAAGTAATTTCTGAAGGTGGCGAACACTGTACAGTAAAGGCTGGCCCAGATGGTAGTATTCATATTGCAGCAAACAAAGATGGTAAACTGGTTTATGTTTACATTAATGCTTATAACGGAACTCCTACAGAACCTGTAATTGTTGATTCATATGGTAACTCTGGAGAAAAAATTAACATTGATGTAGGTCGTAAAGCTGTTGGAAATGGTTATGTAGTTGTACCATATATCAGTTACTACATGAATGATGCAAAACTTCCTGCTGTAGCATCCCTTGTTGTTCCTGAAAATGGAGTAGTTTCATACAGTGCAGAAGGTGCAGATGAAGATTCATTATTTACCGGTAACTGGGAAGTTTCTTTAGTTCCAACAAATAATGATCTTGGAGACAATCTTGCAGACAAGATTAATATCGGACTGTGGAAGAAGACTGTGGGTACAGGTAATAATGCAATAAAGGGTGTAATTACAAGTTGTACAGATACAGCTTTCTCTTTCAGTAGCTATACAAATGAAAATAGTTACTCTGATACAAAAGAAGGCTGGTGTCATGGTAATGGAACTGTGAATCCAATTATGGGTTACTCAATTCAGACTAACTCTGGTACCTGTATAGAAACCGCCCAGATGAAATAATTTATTCCCCCTTTGCCCTCTGTGGCAGGGGAGATGCCCGTTAAATAATTCAGCACCATTTTTAGCCAAGCCCTGGCAGAAAATGGTGCTGTTTTTATTTGTAGATTGAGTATTTTTATCGTGCTAAAATTTTTCTTGCTTCAACAATGTCTATAAGGGTTCCCGCTACGTAACGATGAAGAACGCTTCCTATTAAAGATTGATAATTTAATCCTTGATCAAGAGCTATCATTTTTAGCTTATCTATGTCCATTGCATCCAATCTTAAAGAAACAGGTTTTTTTGTTTCCTTATCTGAATAATGAATTTTAGGGGGCTTTTTGGCGGCTTCAATCAGTTGTTCGCGCATTTTATCAGCTCCTTCAAATGGAGTGAATTCATTCAGATGATCTTCTATCCACTGTTCTTCTTTGTCTAAAATAGGATTATCAAAAACTTTGTCTTTCATAATTAGATTTTCCCCTTAAATTTACGTGACTGATAAATGGTTTTAAGAAACCATCCGCCATCTTCCATAACAACGAAAGGAACAACACACGGGTAACCATTTATTTTTGTAATAATGATTCTCTGATTTTCGTGTGTCGGATTACTCAGAGGACCAATAAACGCTCCTTTTTCAATTTCGTCTTTTACCTGCTCAAAACTAACGTTACGCGTTTGTTTTAATAATTCATTCTTTTCGTTATTCCATTCTATAACCATAAAATATCCTAATACAATGTCTATACATTGTAAAGTTTTTTCTCCCCAATTCATTAAATCTCTATACTTAATATTGCCTGTGACATGGTGTTTTTGACAAAAATTATGGAAAAAAGTTCGAGAATTTTGGAGATTTTTTTAGGAAAAGCTATACATTAGGTTGGAATGAATGTTAACTGTAAGGGGGCAGCACGCCGGAGCGTGGAATGGTGGCTTTGCCAGCCCTCAGGGCCGAACGTAGTGGAGCCATGGAAGGCGACTAGGTGTAGGGGCTGGCGAAAAACAGCAAGAAATTTTTGTTAGTTTTGCCTAAACTGCTTGCAAAAAACTATACGTGTACACTGATTTTTGTTATATTAAAATTATAAATAAAGTCCTACCAACAAAAAATCCTTAAATTTTATCCTATATAACAATAAAAAAGTGCAAAAAATTTGCAAATTCGCCGATATACGTATAGGATAGAAATTGTAACAAAATGTTTTTTATCTAAAGTTTTCACAGCCAAGTTTTTATATTTTACAGTTTCTTCTATATATTAGAGAGTTGTACTACACAGAGCGAGGTTTCCATTATGTGTAAAAAAATCTTATGTGGCGCTTTAGCAGCAGTTTCTTTTTTTGTTATTTTCACTACCTGTAAAATTGGTCTTGGTGAATCGGTAGATACCGAACCTCCAC
>CADBNB010000128.1 GCA_902795895.1 uncultured Lachnospiraceae bacterium
TCCATAACGCTAACGGTTGCTCTTTCAATATCCTGTGCCGTAGACATAGTACCTTCTGAGATTTCATCCACTGCTGTATTTACCGCATTGGCATTGGCAGCAGTTTCCTCACTCATCTTATATACTTCATCACTTGCAGACAATACACCATCTACAGAGTTTGTGACTTTTTGTAATATTGCAGTAATCTCATGCTGTAATTTTATAGTACTGTCCTCCAAATCCTCAATTTCTCTGATATCTGAAGATTTTGCAATTTCCCCGGTAAAATCACCACCGGAAAATACTTTAACCTTGTCAATAATTGCAACAATTGGTTTCTTCATTTTAAGAGCTACCAACGTTGTAGTCATGGTAGAAACAGCCAACACAAACAACATAATCAATATAAACTTAATAATTTCTTCTCTCACTTTATCTCCCAGTAAAGTATCCTCTTCACCGGCAAATGCCATACCAACTACTGTTCCGCTGGTATCTTTAATTGGCATGTAACAAACATAATATTCTTTTTCACCGATTTTCACATTTTTATCATGAAAATCCTTTCCACTTTTTACGTCAGCCCAAATTTCAGGTGCTGCAGTAGTACCTTCATTTCTCTCTCCATTATCATTCTTTAAGGAAGTTGCAAATCGTACATCCTCTTTAAACAATGTCATATTAATGTTTTCATCCAAATGTAAATCTACATACGTTGTATCATATTTCCATTGACCATCCTCGCCTTCAAGTTTACCTTCTTGAAGTAAAGCCTGATAATGTGACTGTAAACTTTCTGCAGCTAGTTCCACTTCTTTCTCCATATTGTCTTCAATATAATTGCGAAACTCTAGTGCCACCGTTACCGTCATAATAATGGCAACTGCAATGGTTGGTAACAAACCAATCATCAATAATGCTTTAGTTAATGTTAACCTTTTCTTTTTCTGCACCATAGTAAGCCCTCCCCTTTTTTATGTTCTATCCTAATCTTTTTATCCAAGGAAAATATAGTACAAATTATGGTATAAAGTTGATTCCGAGAGAACATTTATATATTTGAAGCGTTATCACAGCTGTCAACCTGTTGTTTTATTCCTAACAGTTATTCTGTAAATAAAGCACGAATATTTTCTGCTAATTTTACAGAATCCTGAATGGTTTTGTATAATTCCTTCATTTCAGATGACTGATTTTCCGTTACACTAAGTGTTTTTTGCGAATTTGCAATGGTACTTGAAAGCTTTTCCCCAATGCTCTTATTCAGGTTTGTAACCTGGGATGTAATCTGGGTTGTATTAGCAGATAAATGCTGTATCTCACTGGCAACAACCGCAAATCCCTGTCCAGTTGTTCCTAATCTTGCAGCTTCAATGGAAGCATTCAGACCAATCATCTTAATTCGCTTTGCGATATCCATAATAGAATTCATGATTTTTTCTATTTCATTGATCAAAGTACCGACTTCATTGATTTCATTCTCTAATCCATGCTGGTTATTTGTAATATCATTTGCTGAATTTGTCAGATTTTCAACCACTTCCGAAATTCGGATAAAATTGTCTGCTAATGTATTTGATAAATATTCAATCTCTAAACGGCTATATCCACTTTGTGCCATCTCATTTACTACCACGAACAACACTTCTGCTGCAGCCTGAATATTTTTAGTTGCTACGATATCTATTTTCTTTGCGGCTTTCGCCAATGCATCCGGCGATATTCCAAGTTCCGGTGCCATATTTCTCATACGTTCCAAATCTGGTTCACTATCCAAAATCTGTCCTCCAAGAACCGTTCCAATATGGTGTTGCTCTACAATAATTGGTGCTGCAAAATCAATAAGTCCGGCATGACAATGTCCGATAAAAGGCTTTCCCTGCTTTACTGCTTTTTCACCCATCTCATTATGACAAACGGCACAACGCTGATCTCCTATCGTGGATTTATGAATATAGTCCTGACAAAAATCACGATAATAACTTGGTCTAGTCACTTCATTTCCACTTAAATCTACAGATACAGCAGCGCAGTTTACCGCAATGGCAAAGTTATCCAAAAAACTCTGTAATACATCGACATCAATAATGTCCTTAATCTCTAACTTTTCAAAATCAATCTTCCCCTCTTTGTACTCAATCATGATAATCCCCCTTTTTTTTGACTACTCACACAATGACAATTATAACACGTAGTTGTCCCCTCCTACCATTTTTTTACATTTTTATCAAAATAAGAGGAAGTTTGTATTTTTAGTATCTTTGCCATTATTTTACATTTATTATTTTATCGGCATACATAACGTTTATCCATAGTACGAAACATAAAATAATAAACAAAAAGTAATATTTTAGTAATATTTTTAGTTTATTTTTCATATTTAAAACAACCTTTTAA
>CADBNB010000129.1 GCA_902795895.1 uncultured Lachnospiraceae bacterium
CTTTTTGTGTAGACCGCGGAGATGGAGTTAATTGCTGCGCAATACCGCGGTCGCGCTAGAGTTTTGCAAGCAAAACTCTTTGTTCTGTAACTAAACGTTGAAAAAAATTACGCTTCATCCTCGTCATCGGCTTCAATCAATGCCTGAAATGCAGCTTCAACAAGTGTGTACTCATTTTCGTCTTCAATAACATCTAAGCTCACATCATCATCTGTTTCAGCATAACGGTAAAGCATAAGCTCACTGTCAACTTCTTCGTCATCTGCAGGTTCTTCTTCAGGAAGTACCAATAATGCAACATACTGCTGATCGCCAAGTGCATCTACTGTAAAAATATCTAAAATAAGACACTCATCACTAGTTCCGTCTTCATATTCTAAATTGATAGTTTCAAGTTCTAATTCTTCTTCGTTATTGTTTTTGATTTCTTCGCTCATTATATATACCTCTCTTCTTCGAATTTCGCAATAGCGTTACTACAAATATAACAGAAACAAGTCTTGAATTCAAGGTGTTTTAATAAGAATTACTAATTTCATTGCTACGGTAATTCACAGTACTAGATGGTTCATAATTTTCAGTTCCAAATAATTCTTTATGAAGTTTAGTAACATTAGAAGAAAGAGTGGTTGCTGTTACAACAGAAGCTCCTCTTATGGTAGGCGTCTGTTTGTCAAAAGGAAAACCATAATTCTTCGTAATGTTGTATAATAAAATACCGGTAGAAAGCTTTAAAATATCAGATGTACCAAGGCTTGTATATACCTGAGGGATAAAGGTGTCCATCAACTTATATAGAGTAACAGGATTGGAAGATTTTGCCTTTTTAATCATTTGTTTTAAAACGGTACGTTGTCTTTCGGCTCTCTTAAAATCACCGCCGGCAGTGTATCTTACTCGACAGTATCCGGTCGCTTGGGTTCCGGTTAATGTCTGAAGGCCAGAGTGCTTGATTTTTGGGGGCATTTCAGTACCGTTAATCTTGGCTACGTTTCTGGCATATGCATTTACATATTTTCTTTCATCTTTTGTAATCTTAATATCAACGCCACCAAGGGCATCAATCATTTCAGACAGCACGCTAAAGTTTATGGTAACAAAATCTTTTACATTTAAATCGAAATTTTTGTTTATGGTACTTAATGCCAGTTCCGGACCACCAAAAGCGTAGGCATGGTTAATTTTGGTGTATCCGTGGTCGGCAATGTAAGCATAAGTATCTCTGTAAATAGATGCTAACTGAACGTCTTTTGTTTTGTTGTTAATGCTGGCAATAATGATACAATCTGTTCTTGTGTTTTTTGTAAGCTCGTTTGCACGTGAGTCTACACCAAATAAAGCAATGTTGGTGTAGTTTTCTATGTTGCCGTCATGAAATTCATTTTCTTCAATGACACTTTTATCCATGGTATAAGTCTTTATCTGGCTTATTTTAAAAATGAAGAAAGCCACAGGAATTAAAATAATCAGTAATAGAACTTCAATTGCAATGAATATTTTCTTTTTCTTACTTTTTTTCTGTTTTTTTCTTTTAGTTGCCATGTTACGTTCCTTCTTTCTATTAGTAAGCATTTTTATTTACAAACCCTTTAAATACGGTTAGAAAAATAATTTTTATATCCAAACCTAAACTCCAGTTTTCAATGTAATAAAGGTCACAATCAATTCTTCCTTCGATGGAAGTATCGCCACGGAAACCGTTTACCTGAGCCCATCCGGTCATTCCGGGACGTACCTGATGCTTGATCATGTAACGAGGGATGGTCTCCTTGAACTGTTCTACCCAGTATGGTCGTTCTGGCCTTGGACCTATGAGGCTCATATCGCCTTTTAACACATTAAACAATTGTGGAAGCTCATCAATACTTGTCTTTCGGATGAAACGACCGATCGGCGTAATACGTGGATCGTCTTTTACTGTCCATGCTTTCTTTTCTTTTACTTCCGATTGTTCTCTCATGGAGCGGAATTTATACATTTTAAATTTTCTGTTGTGAAGTCCTACGCGTTCCTGACAGAAAATAAGAGGACCTTTTGATGTTGTTTTGACGATGATGGCAACGACAATCATTGGAATGGCAAATACAAGAAGTGCCATGCTTGCACCAACAATGTCGATGGTTCGCTTGATGAAACGGTTTGTCCAGTTTCCTAATGGAACTTTACGGATGTTTACAACCGCCAATCCGCATACATCTTCAATCTGTGGTCTGGTAGGAATAATTCTGTTATAATCCGGTATGAATTTTGTGTGTACCCCGGATTTTTCACAACAGTTTACAATATATTCTAGGTTGTCATAGGCATTAAGATGAAGTGTGATGGCAATTTCATCCAAATCTTCATGTTTAGCAAGGAATGCGCTTAAATTCTTTGTGCTTCCTAAAATGGTAATACCCTTGTAATTAAAGTCTTCACTTTGGGAATCATCTATAATTCCTAAAATGTGGTATCCCCATGAGGGATTAGCAAGAATTAAATCGATATAACGTTTACAGGTATCGCTGTATCCCACCAATACGATATGCTTGATATTTTTTCCTTTTTTTCGTATTTTCTTCAATATGCCACGAAAACTTAGGCGGAAGAACATAGAAAATAGCGTATTACATATAAAAAAGTAAATTGTAAATTCACGGGAATAACTGATGGATATTTTTAAGAAGAACAGTACAGCAATAAAGTACATGATTGCAATACAGTTTGACTTAATAATGCTCCAACATTCGTATATTTTGCTGTGGGCACGTCTTGGCGAATACATGCTGCAAATACTATAAATAATGAGATAACCAGGAATGATGTACAACAATGCAGAAGAATACTGCTTAAAAGTTGGCCAAAATCCAGGAATTGAAATGTTTATTAGTCCAAGACTTCTTAGAAAACCCCACATCTCAAATTTTACAAAAAATGAAAAACGAAAGGAAAAACATATAAGAAGTGCATCTAATATAATAAGTATACGATTTAACAATTTTTGATTGTCTTTAATCATGTATGATACCTCCAAAAAAAAGTGTACTATCTTATGATATATTATCGGCAATTTTTCTGCAAGAAAAATCATATTCTTCACAAACAAAACACAAATTGCTGATATACTATGTGCCATAAGCAAAAATATACTTAGGGTATTATGAGAAAATGTATTATTAGGTGCATGAGAAAGAAAGGAGTATTGTTATGAATGACAATGAAACACAATCAGAATTAGAACCAGAAATTCAGCTGACAGACTCTGGAGAACAGGAAGAAAAAATGAATTATTCTACAAGGCAAATGGAGGATGAACCTTCTAATTATGATCAAGAAATAAAAGTAGAAAAAATTGATATACAGAAAAAACAACCTGAGGAAGTACAGAGCATGGACACTATGGAACAAGTATTAGGAAATCAAAAGGATGAAATGCTCAGAAATACGTATCGTCCACAGGTACCACCTACAAATCAGTACCAGTTCTGGCAGCAACAGTCAGGAGGAATGAATGGAGGGTACTATAATGGACAGCAGACATTTCCAAATGCAGGAATGCAGGGGAAAATGCCTAAGCCTTATGTTCCACCAAAGAAAAACTCAGGCATAGCCAAAAAACTTGGTACCGGTGCATTGGTGGGAATATTTGCCGCTGCAGGATTTTGTGGTGTGATATTTGGAGCAAACAAATTGGGCATCATTGAGAGTCAGCCAAATGTGGCAGTATCAAATACTATTGGAAGTAATGGAACGATAGCAACAACAGTTGTTTCTAAGGGGGCAGTTACTGCACCTTCAGATTTGTCTTCCGTTGTTGATAAATGTATGCCATCCATTGTTTCTATTAATAGTACTATTACGACTACAGTTCCTTCTTTTTGGGGAGATTATAGTCAGGATAGTACAGGTAGCGGATCTGGTATTATTTTGAAAATTTCAGATGATGAAATATTGATTGTAACAAATAATCACGTGATTCAGGATGCAAAGAAAATTGTGGTAGGCTTTGATGGTACCACTTCAAATGATGATATGATTGAAGCAACGGTAAAAGGAACAGACAGCACAAATGATCTTGCGGTAGTTTTGGTAAAAACAAAAGATGTACCAAAGAAGACTTTAAATCATATTTGTGCCATTGAGATGGGAAGTTCTGATGATGTGCGTGTAGGGCAGATGTCTATTGCCATAGGAAATGCTCTAGGATATGGTCAGTCTATGACGGTTGGATATATTAGTGCAAAGGACCGTGAGGTTCAAGTTTCAGAAGATAGCAGTAATACTATGACATTGTTACAGACAGATGCTGCCATAAATCCTGGAAACAGTGGTGGAGCTTTGTTAAATGTAGATGGACAGCTTATTGGTATCAATTCCGCAAAATATTCAGATACTTCTGTGGAAGGTATGGGATTTGCAATTCCTATCTCTAGAGCTATTTCTATCATCAATGACTTGATGGAACGAGAAGTATTAGCTGAAAATGAGAAAGGATATCTTGGAGTCAGTGGAATTTCCATTACAAAAGAAGATCAGCAGAAGTATCCAAATATGCCAATTGGTATCTACGTTTCTAAGGTGAGCGAGGATGGAGCAGCTTACGCTGCAGGTATTGTTTCCGGTGATATTATTGTAGGAGTGGAAGGTGAGGAAATCTTAACTATTGAGGCTCTTGCTGAAAAAGTGAACTCTTACAGAATTGGAAAGACGATTACCATTCAGTTGAAACGATACAAGAAAGGTAAATATGTGGATCAGGATGTGAAAGTTACATTAAAGAGTAGAGATACATTGAAGTCTTTAGATGGTGATAATAAGAATAGTGGTAAAGATAATAATAGTAACAATAACCAAGATAATAATAACAACGATTCACAGAGTCAACAGCAAGATCAGGGAAATGATAGTAACGGTTTTGACTATGATTATGATCCATGGAGTGAATTCTTTGGAAATTAAATCTTTGTTGTAAACAGTAAAATACCTTTTACATAGTTTGAAAGTATGTAAAAGGTATTTTTATGTAATAGGAAATTGCGATGCAATTTCCTATTACATAAAAAACGCTCTGCGAGGATGCGCAGACCGCGGAGATGGAGTTAATTGCTGCGCAATACCGCGGTCGCGCTAGAGTTTTGCAAGCAAAACTCTTTGTTC
>CADBNB010000130.1 GCA_902795895.1 uncultured Lachnospiraceae bacterium
CTTTTTGTGTAGACCGCGGAGATGGAGTTAATTGCTGCGCAATACCGCGGTCGCGCTAGAGTTTTGCAAGCAAAACTCTTTGTTCTGGTGGTGACAGCAGGTTATAAAGTGACTAAAGTTGAGGAAATTCATGTAAAGAAAAATGCTATTTCATAATATGAAATAATTTTGAATAATATTTGATTTAGTGATTATTGATTTAGTGAAAATTGTTGAAAAGAAAAAGTTGACAAATTTAATAAAAAAGTAACATTTTCTTGAAAATACATGTATATTTTGTATAGGTCTGCAATTTGAATTGTAAAAAGTGAAAGTGGCGAGTTGGCAGAATAACGAAAAAAAAGAAAATATGCCTTTTGACGGGGGAAAAGCATTGTGATATTATTACTATCGTGCGCAAAAAAAGGAGCAAAAAATAACAAAAAGGGCAAAACAACATACAACACACACAATAAAAGGGGAGACGTTATACAGAACGAACTTCTTTTGCGATAAAAGGGAAAAAGTTAGCGCATATATCCACAAAACACACTTGAGATATCAGACTTGGTTTCTTTATCGTATAGTTGGAGAAACTCGCAATGCGTGTTTCTCTACGTTTTGCTCTGAGAAAGGGTGGAAAGAAATGCATAATGTAAAACGAAAGATTGCAATTGCACTTTGTCTTGCAACATCGGTAACTAGCGTATTTTCTGGAAATTCATTTTCTTATGTCACAAAAGCATCTACAGCAGTAGAAGAAGTGACTTTACAGACAGAAGATGAAATTACAACAGAAAATGTAGTAGAGAGTTTGACAGGTACTTTGACAGGTGCAAATCAGGTGGAAAACATTACGTACAAGGTAATGGACGAGAAAGAAAACGTAATCGCTGAAGGCGAAGCTGAGATTAAGGGAAATACATTTTCAGCAGATGACGTAAAACTTCGTGAAGGCGATAACAAAGTTATTTTCACTGCAGAGGACAAAGATGGAGAAATAACTACTACTGAGATGAATGTAAATTTTGACGGTGGTACATTGGCTGACACTGAAGAAAAGAATGTAAAAACTGACAAAGAAACAGGTGTACAGTATGTAAACAACCGTTTGGTGATTACGTTCAATCCAAAATCAACAGAAGAAGAAAGACAGGATGTGATCGACTCTGTTGATGGTAAAGTAATTGGACAGATTAATGCAATCAAGTGTTATCAGGTTCAGGTAGATAATGCAGATTTAAATGAATTATCAGCATTGGCTACAGAAATTAGAAAGAATAATCAAGGTGTGGTTGTGGCTGCATCTGTTGATACAATGAATAAAACACAGATGTATGTTCCAAACGATCCATATGATGATGGAGAAGAATGGACAGAATCTAATCCAGACGGTTCAAACTGGGGATATGAAGCAATTCAGGCAGCTTCTGCATGGGAAATGTCAAATGAATATGTAAATCCTAAGACAGGACTTCTTGATAACACAGTATCCGGTGTGGTAGATGGTGGCTTCCAGAAAAATCATCAGGATTTGGATCATGTATCTTACTACGAATATATGCGTACAGAGGATACTGCTGAAGATCACGGAACACACTGTGCAGGTATTGTAGGCGCAACAGCGGATAATAACATAGGTATTGCCGGTGTTTGCCAGTCAAAAAAAGTTTTGATTTCAACATCTAATGATGATGGCCATCTTCCATCTGCAAATCTTTTAAAAGGTTTGGCTGATGCGGTTGTAAATGGCGCAAAGACTGTAAACTATTCTATTGGTCATTCTGCAGCTTATCCATCGACAGAGGATGCAAAAACATCGGCTGCGTTGATTGCAAGTTTATATACACAGGGATATGATTTTCTTTATGTACAGGCAGCAGGAAACAGTTGTTACAATGCGAAATACAGTGGTGAATTCTGCTCTATGAATGAAAAGAATGTTTCTTCTGTTGCTAAGGAATATGGTGTTTCAACAGATGACATCTTAAAGAGAGCTTTAGTTGTTGCGGCAGCACAGAAAACAAAGAACGGATATGACTTGACGAAGTTTTCTAACTGGGGCGAAACTATTGATGTTGCAGCACCTGGATATAAAATTTTTTCATGTATAAGAAATAATAAGTATTATAATGCGTCAGGAACATCTATGGCTGCTCCATTTGTAACTGGTTCAACAGCTTTGCTTTGGGGCATGAATCCAAAGCTTACAGGTGCGCAGATTCATGATATTGTTTGTGACAAGTCAAATTCTGATGTAATTATTTCTGATAGAACCGGTTCGAGTTATCCTATGATTAACTTGAAAAAATGTGTAGAAAAGGTGTATAACCAGACATTACATATTTACGGAGTTAATGTAGGAAATGGACAGGTTAAGTACACAGTAGGTAATAAAGTGGAAATGTCAATTTCTGCACCTGGAGCAGAAAATTATCAATTTGATGTAGTAGATGCAGATGATGAAGCAGACGGATATGACGACGCTTGCGTATACACATCAGGTGTAACAGGATACCACAAGGCATACTGGACTGCAGACAAAGCAGGAAATTACAATGTGTATATTTATGCAGAAGACAAAAATGGTATTCGTGTACACAAAAAAGTTGCAATTTCAGTTGGTGAAAGCCAAAAGTTAAAAGTAGCTTCTTTTGCAGCTTCAAATAATGATATTGCATATAATGAGCAGGTTGTATTAACTGCTGAAGCAAAGAATGGTGTTGCACCATATACATATAGTTTTGGTGTTAATATCGAGGGAAGTGATTACTATGCCGATGAAACATCAAAGATTTCTTATACTGCAGAAGAAGCATTTACAAAGAATAATGTTGCAGTATTCAAACCGGCTGATTTAGAATATTACACGATTGAAGCGTATGGATATAAACGCTATCAGTTGTCAGAAAAAGAAATTGTTGGTAAAGTAAAATTATTTGTTAAAATCAAAGATGCGACTGGAAAAGTAGTTCGTAAAAATTTAGGTGGAGTAAGGATTTCGTCTCCTGCAATTACGGAAATCAACACAAACTATGATTCACCACAAAAGACAGGAACCACAATTAAAATATTCCCGACTTTCAAGTATTTAAATGGTTTGAATTGCACGGTAAGATATAATGTTTGTGAAGGAACAGATAAATGGTGGTATAGCAGTTATTATCAAGAAACAGATGGTTCAGAAGCTTTTGATATGAAAAAAGGATATTGCGAATGGACACCAGAAGAAGCAGGAGTTTACACAATTCGATTTAAAGTATTTGATTCAGAAAAACAGGAAATTGCAGAAAATTCGTTAATTTACGATGTGATTTCAGCCTCAGATAATAAGGTAATAGTGCTATATAATGATACATTCTCATCACAAAACTATTATTGTAATATTCATTATCGTGTTGGAAATGGAAAATGGACAACAGCACCTGGTGAGGAAATGTCTTGGAGTTCTTTGATGGAAGGTTATAATAGAGCATATACCATTGATCTTGGAACTTCAGATAGTGCAACGGTATGCTTCAATGACGGAAGCGGAAATTGGGATAGCAATGGTGGAAAGAATTATGTTGTACATAAAGGTGTATATGGAATATCAGACGGAAAAGTAATCAATAGAACACCAAGTGAAGCAATCCGTATAAGTGATTTTCATTGTTCAAAATATTATGAGAAAAATAGTTTTAGCTTTCAATGTAAGATTAATAACGGAGTTCAACCATATCGCATTAAATATTATTGTGTTGATGCAGATGGAGTAGTAGTTCCTGAGAGTGTACAAGCTGATAATAATGTGTGTACAGATGAGTTTAATAGAAGTGTAGTTACCTCGAATTATGGTAAGTATACATTAAAGATAGAAGTTGAAGATGCTATAGGAAATGAAACTGTATACAATGAGCCGGTTGTAGTGGAGAAACCTTCTCTTGATTTTACATTTAGTGTTCCTTCGCCACAAAAGACCGGAACTCAAATTTTTATCGAGGGTAAAACGACAAATATGTTTCACGAGGATAGATATTCACATGTTGCGTATTTATTTTTAAAAGATGGAATATACAATGGTGTTACTCTTGGAATGACAGATGACTATACATGGATACCGGAAGAACCTGGTAACTATACAATTATCGGTTATTTTTCAGATAATTATGGTGATATTGTTACTGAAGAAAAATCATATGTAATTACAGGGGAATCCCTTGTGACAGCATCTCCAGTTGTAACAGCAACACCAACAGTGAAGCCAACAGCAACACCAACAGTGAAGCCAACAGCGACACCAACAGTGAAGCCAACAGCAACACCAACAGTGAAGCCAACAGCGACACCAACAAATGTACCAACAGCAACACCAACGGTAAGACCAATGGTTTACTTTGACAACAGTAATGCAAACTGGCCTGGAGCTTATGCGTATGTATGGAATTACAGTGATGGTTCAGATGCAAAAACAATCGCAGGTACAAAGGTTTCAGAAAATGTATATGCATTTGATGTAGACGGTGATTATGCAAACATTATCTTTAAGGGATACGCAGATAACTGGAACTTGCAGACAGAAGATTTGCAAATGCCAAAAGATGCAAATAACTGCTTTAAGCCAAACTATGGCGGAAATAAGCCAGCAGGTGTATGGACAAAATATGAACCAGATGTAACACCGGCACCAACAGTGAAGCCAACGGCAACACCAACAAATGTACCAACAGTAGTTCCAACACAGGAACCAGGAAACGCTGTTACTATTTATTATACAAAATCTAACTGGAGCAAAGCATATATCCATTACAACGTAAATGGAGTATGGACAAATGTTCCGGGCGTATCGATGACAGCAAGTGACAGAAGTGAGTATTATTGGATGTACACAATTGATTTGGGAAATACTACATCAATGAAGGCTTGCTTTAACAATGGAAACGGTTCTTGGGATAATAACAACTCAAAGAACTATACATTTACAGCAGGTGTTTATGGAATTACCAATGGTAATGTAGCTGTACTTTCAAACACAGCAACACCAACCGTAAAACCAACAGCAACAGCTACTGTAAAACCTACGGTAACACCAACAGCTACTGTAAAACCTACGGTAACACCAACGGCTACTGTAAAGCCAACAGCCACACCAACCCAGACACCTGATGGAAATACAGTGACTGTTTATTATAAGAGAGCAGCAAATTCAAATTGGAACGATGCGTATGCTCATTATAAAGTAGATGGTGCATGGACACAGGCACCAGGTGTTAAGATGACAAAGGTGAGTGCAGGATATTGGAAAATTACAATTGATCTTGGCTCATCATCAGAAGTAAAGATTTGCTTTAATAATGGTTCAGGAACATGGGATAACAATGGTAGCAAAGACTATTTTGTTTATGCAGGAGAGTATCTTGTAGACCAGACCACAAAAAAAGTAACAAAATTTAATTAATATCTAGAATTAGGTGTTTATGAACGGCCACGCATTTTGCGTGGTCGTTTTTTTATGTAATAGGAAATTGCGATGCGAGGATGCGTTTATAGAAAATAACAAAAATATGTTGGATAATCGACAAAGTGGTGTTGGTGTGTTGTTTTGTTAACAAAGGTCGGGTTGACAGTATTTTCTAATTGTGTTACCATAAAATGGAAGGGGTAGCATTATCTGTTTGTTGCGAAATATTTGGGGGAATATGTAGCACATCTTTTTTGCGTGTCAAAAATATATCTTACATATCTTACATATCTTTATATCATAGAAAATTGCGATGCAATTCTCTTATATCGTTTGTAATTGTTTTTCGGTGTCAAAATAATTATCACATTTCACAACTTTTTTTAGATAGGTACCCTTAACTAACATAAAGAGGGGGCTAACGTATGATTAAATTTGGTAAAGCGATGGTAAATGCCAGGGTAATGATTTTTATTTTATCAATTATCTTGCTCGTTCCAGCGGCAATCGGTTATTTCCAAACCAGGGTTAATTATGATATATTGTCTTATTTGCCGAGTGAGATTGAGACAATGAAAGGTCAGGATATATTGGTAAAAGAGTTTGGAACCGGTGGTTTCTCCATGGTTATGGTGGATGGCATGGAAGAAAAAGACGTTTCCAAAATGAAAGCAGAATTTGAAAAAGTGAAGAATGTTGAGAAGGTTGTCTGGTATGACAGCTTTGCAGATATAACCATCCCAATGTCAATGATACCGGAAGCGTTGTATAAAAAGTTTAATTCTGAAACAGCAACCATGATGATGGTTATTTTTTCTACTACAACGTCGGATTCAAAGACAATGGAAGCTATTGAAGAACTTCGTAAAATTGGCGGAAAGCAATGCTTTGTTAGTGGTATGTCGGCAGTAGTTACGGATACAAAGAAATTGAGTGATTCAGAGACACCAATCTATGTAGGTGTTGCTGTATTATTATCATTTTTGGTAATTTCCATTACCATGGATTCCTTCTTAGTACCATTATTTTTCTTATTAAGTATTGGTATGGCGATTGTATATAATCTTGGAACCAATGTGTTTATGGGGCAGATTTCATATATTACTCAGGCACTGACTGCAGTATTACAGCTTGGTGTAACTATGGATTATTCCATCTTTTTGTGGCATTCCTACAAAGAGTATCAGGAACGATATCCGGAGGATCACAAGCGTGCCATGTCCCATGCAATATCCAATACATTAGTATCTGTGGTAGGTAGTTCATTTACCACGGTGGCAGGATTTATTTCCCTTTGTTTCATGAGTTTTACTCTTGGTATGGATTTGGGTATCGTTATGGCAAAGGGTGTAGTAATCGGTGTTATTTGTTGTGTTACCGTGTTGCCGGCTATGATTTTGATTTTTGATAAACCAATCCGAAAAACATCTCATAAGCCATTGATGCCGGATTTTGCATTTTTATCAAGAGGCATTACAAAACACTACATTATTTTTGCGGCAATTATGGTAGTTATGCTTGTTCCTACGATCTTCTGCTACAAAAATACAAGTGTATATTATGCTTTGGATGAAACCCTTCCAAAAGACTTGGAATGTATTGTGGCAAATACGAAGTTATCGGAAGAATTCAATATGAATGCAGTAGATATGTTGTTGTTAGATGCTAATATGGATTCGAAAGATATCAGAACCATGAATCAGGAAATTGAACAGGTCAAAGGAATCAGTTTTGTACTTGGTATGGAAAGTATTGTGGGACCTATGATACCTGAAAGTATGTTGCCGGATAAAATCAAGGAAATCTTCCGAAAAGGTGATTATGAAATGATTTTAGTAGGAACGGAATACAAGGTGGCATCTGATGAAGTAAATGCCCAATGTACAAAACTTAGTAAGATTATTAAAAAATACAATAAAAAGAATATGCTGGTAGGTGAAGCTCCTTGTACAAAGGATCTGATTACCATTACAGATAAAGATTTTAAGACAGTAAGTGTCGTTTCCATTGGTGTAATTTTCTTAATTATCCTATTTGTATTTAAGTCAATTTCCTTACCGGTGGTTCTTGTGGCAGTCATTGAATTTGCCATCTTTATCAATATGGGTATTCCATATCTGACAAATACGGAAATCCCATTTATCGCATCTATCGTAATTGGTACCATACAGTTGGGTTCTACGGTAGATTATGCGATTTTGATGACTACAAGATATAAGAAAGAGAGAAATCTTGGAAAGGACAAAAAAGAAGCCATTTACATTGCGCATTCCACTTCTGTGGACTCAGTTATTGTTAGTGCATTGAGTTTCTTTGCAGCAACATTTGGAGTAGGAATGATTTCGAATATTGACATGATTAGTTCTTTATGTGTTCTGATGGCGAGGGGAGCTTTGATCAGTATGGTGGTTGTTCTTTTAGTATTACCATCTATGTTTATGATTTTTGATAAAGTATTTTGTGTCACCAGTTTAGGATTTGGAACGAAACAAAAGGGATAGGGGGAGTTATTATGAGTAGATATGCATTAAGAAAGCGAATTGCAGCAGTTGGTCTTGCATCAGCGCTTGCATTAAATGTATCCGGTTGCCAGTCCGTGGAAACGGAAAAAACTTCTGTAAAAGAAGCTACGGCAGAGCAGTCAAATGATCTTAACAGTTTAAAGGATGTTATTGAAGCTGCCACTACTTCTACCAATGGTGCTGTGGATAAAGAGGAAACGGTTTATGTTTCTTCAGATGCCAGCGGAGCAGTGGAACAGATTATTGTCAGCGATTGGCTGCACAATGGAGACGGAGCCGAAAGCATTGAGGATTCTACGGATTTAACAGATGTGAAAAATGTGAAAGGCGATGAAAATTATGCCCAGGATGGTGAAAAAATAACTTGGGCAGCCCAGGGAAATGACATTTATTATCAGGGGGTATCCACAAAGGAAATGCCGGTGGATATGAAAATTACATATATATTGGATGGACAGGAGATGACACCGGAGGAGATTGCAGGAAAGAGCGGAAAGGTTACTATTCGCTTTGATTATACAAATAAAGAAAAGACAACAGTGAATGTTGACGGAACAGATTATGAAGTGTATGTACCATATTCTATTGTCAGCGGAATGATTTTAAAAAGCGAAAATTTCTCAAATGTTAAGGTGACAAACGGAAAAGTAATTTCTGATGGAGAGAAAAATATTGTAGTAGGCGTTGCTATGCCAGGACTTAAGGATAGTCTTGGACTAGATGAGTATGAGGATGTAGATATTGATATTCCGGATTGTGTGGAAGTGACAGCAGATGCTACAAACTTTACACTTGATATGACGTTAAGTGCCATTATGCCGGATTTATTCTCTATGGTTAATACCGATGATATTACGGATTTAGGGGACTTGGAAGATGCAGTGGATACATTGTCCGAAAGTGCAGATAAGCTGGCAGACGGAACATTAAAGTTGTATAACGGTGCAAGTGAATTAGATGACAAGTTTGGCGAGTATTCAGATGGAGTGAAAAGTCTGGTTGCCGGACTAAAGAGTCTGGATGCTGGAACCGGAAAGCTGTCTAAGGGTGCGAAAACATTGAAAGATGGTACAAAAACATTAAAAGACGGTATGGCAAAGGTTGATAAAGGAGCTTCTGATTTAAACGAAGGAGCGAAATCATTAAGTGCCGGTGCTACAAAATTAAAGAATGGTGCAGATAAATTAAGTGGAGGTCTTGAAACCTTTAGAAAAACCTACGATGAAGGTGTGGCTTCTTCGAAAAAGAGTACCTCAGAGTATATTACAAATACTACTGCAGCAAAATTAAATAAAACAGTCACATCGGCAATGACATCTGCGGCAACCATTGGAGCAAATGATTCTGTTTCAGCTATTTGTTCTATGCTTCAGTCAGAACAAGGTAAGACACTTATCAATCAGAAGTTAGGAGCTGCAGCCCAGGATGAAAGTCTTACCACTGCATTGACAGCTTATGTGACAAGTGCAACATCTCAGGAAGAAATGCTTGCAAGAAAAGCAGAGGTAGATGGATTTACAAAGATTTATGGAATGCTTGTGCAGTCAGGTTCTATGGGAAATCTTCTTGGAGACCAGATGAGTGCAACCATTGCTCAGTCGGCAGCACAGAATACAGAGGTGCAGAAAAAGATTGCAACAGATGTACAAACCCAGGTTGGACCGACAGTTGTTACAGGCATGACGGAGGCATTAACAGATCTTGGGGATTATCTGTCAAAACAGACAGACGCATCTCAGGCACAGGTTGACGCAATGTTTTCTTTGAGTGATGGATACAAAGCTGATGCAACACAGTCAAGTACATTGATGGACGGAGCAGATGCACTGGGAAATGGTTTGTCATCATTAGTGACAGGCTCTGAAAAGTTATCTGGCGGAACAAAATCATTGCTTTCAGGAACAAGCAAGTTAAGTAAAGGCTCTAAAAAGTTGTACGAAGGAGCAAATTCATTGCAGACGGGTATCAATCAGGTTGATAGTGGAGCAGGAAAACTTCTTACCGGCGGTAATTCTCTTTGGACAGCAACCGGTAAAGTTTCCAGTGGTATTGAACTTCTTAGAGGTGGCTCAAAAACACTGAATGAAGGTATGGATAAGTTCAACACGGAAGGTATTCAAAAGATTACAACTACCATTAAAGTGGATCTTAAGAAAGTACTTAATCGTGTGAAAGCTGTGAAGAAGGCAGCAGATGGCTATCATACATTTACAAAACTTGCAGATGGCAAGACTGGAAGTGTTAAATTCATTATTGAAACAAAAGCTGTGAAAGCAGAAGATACAGAAGAAGAATAGAAAATTTGTCAGCTTTGCTGACGTAAATACTCCGCTAAGTCTCGAGGGGCGAGACTTGAAAATTAAAAAAGTAGCTGTAGTATGAACGGAAAATTCATATTATAGCTACTTTTTATGTTCGTTATTTTATTTTTATGAAATACTCATTATTAAACTAGCAAAATCTTACATTACGTCATAACCTTTTAACATACGTGCGCGGCTTGGGTGTCTGAGCTTTCTAAGGGCTTTTGCCTCAATCTGACGGATACGTTCACGTGTTACGTTGAATTCTTTACCAACTTCTTCTAGTGTACGTGTTCTTCCATCTTTCAATCCAAAACGAAGAATAAGTACACGCTGTTCTCTTTCTGTTAATGTATCAAGAAGTTTTGAAATCTGATCCTGAAGAACAGAATAAGCAGCTGCATCTTCCGGACCAACGATAGTATCGTCTTTGATGAAATCTCCTAAATGGCTATCGTCTTCCTCACCGATTGGTGTGTCTAAAGAAATAGGATCAGCGGAAACCTTCAATATCTCACGTACCTTCTCTACTGGAAGGCTCATAGCTTCTGCAAGCTCCTGCTCGGTAGGTTCGCGTCCTAATTCCTGAAGCAATGTTCTGGAAACACGATATGTCTTATTGATTACTTCTGACATATGAACCGGAATACGGATGGTTCTTGACTGGTCAGCGATAGAACGGGTAATCGCCTGACGAATCCACCAAGTAGCATATGTACTAAACTTGTAACCTTTTGTATAGTCAAATTTATCAACGGCTTTAATCAAACCAAGGTTACCTTCCTGAATCAGATCAAGGAATGATAATCCTCTACCTACATATCTTTTCGCAATACTAACAACCAAACGGAGATTTGACTCAGCAAGACTCTTCTTTGCAAGTTCATCTCCTTCTTCAATACGTTTCGCAAGCTCGATTTCCTGTTCCAAAGTAAGAAGTGGATAACCACCAATCTCTTTCAAATATAATTTAACAGGATCGTCAGACATTACGGAAGTATTGGATAAATCATCCACAGAAGCAAAATCATCGTCATGCTCCAACTCTAAAATAGACGAATCATCCGGCTCATCATCAGCGGAAAGATTTAATACGATAATGTTGCTGGCTTCCAAGTATTCATAGATTTTATCAATCTGATTAGGGTCAAGGTTGAGCTCTTTGAATACATCGTTTACTTTGTTCACGTCGATGACATCTTTATTTTTCTTGGCATAAGCAAGAAGTTCTTTTAACTTTTCATCAAATAAATTTAATGTTTCGTTCATTCTCATCCTCCATGTATATAAAACAACCTTGTAACAAAGAGTTTTGCATGTAAAACTCCTTCGCGTTTGTGAAAAAAATCACTAACCGCTATTATAGCATAACACGTATAAAAATGCTAGAAAAATTTGCAACAATTTGTTATACTGTTTAAAGTGCGTGATGAGGTTAAAATATTATTCCTAATAAGGATTTTAATGGTAATAATATTTGAAGAAAAGCACATTTTACCTTGTGAAATTTCGGATTAGGATGTTTTAATAAACTAATCTTTTAGTAAAAATGTAGTCATAGAAAGGATTGTAGTTATGAGTCAGGAAAATGAACAATGTACTGGAAGTTGCAGCACATGTAGTGCAAATTGTGCATCGAGACAGCCAAGTCGTGAAGAATTATTAGAACCAGTAAATAAACATAGTAAAGTAAAACGCGTCATAGGCGTTGTGAGTGGTAAAGGTGGCGTTGGAAAATCATTTATCACTTCCTATTTATGTGTAAATATGCAGAGAAAAGGATATCGTACAGCAATCATGGATGCGGATATTACTGGTCCGTCTATTCCAAAGTCCTTTGGTGTATCGGGAAAAACATATTCTACGGAGCAGGGGATGATACCGGCTCAGAGCAATATGGGAACAAAAATCATGTCAATCAATCTTTTGGTGGATAAGGAAGATACCCCTGTACTTTGGAGAGGTCCTGTAATTGCCGGTGCTGTAAAGCAATTTTGGACAGAGGTTTGCTGGGGAGATGTAGACTACATGTTTGTAGATATGCCACCGGGAACAGGAGATGTTCCTATGACTGTGTTTCAGTCTATTCCGCTAGATGGTATCATTATCGTTACATCACCGCAGGAACTTGTTTCCATGATTGTGAAAAAAGCCGTAAATATGGCAAGAACCATGGACATTCCTATTCTGGGAATTGTAGAAAACTATAGCTACATTACCTGTGAATGCTGTGGAAAGAAGATGAGCGTTTTTGGAGAGAGCCATTTAGAGGAAATTGCGAAGGAAAATGATTTAAAGATACTTGCAAAACTTCCATTGGACCCTAAGGTGGCAAAACAGGTTGATGAAGGAAAAATAGAGAACCTTCAGGAAGACTGGTTAGTAGAGATGGCAGAATACCTGGAAAAGGTTTGTCCTATAGAGGAAACGGATGAAAAAAATGAAATTCGTTTGATCGGAGTGGCAGCAGACGAAAATGGACAGGTGGCTTCTTTTGCAAAATGCACACATTTGGCATGGTATCATTTAGAAGACGGACAGGTAGTTTCAGAAGAAACATATAAGTTAGAAGCAGAACAAAAAGAAAATACAGTCTCATTTATTGTGGACAAAAAAGCAGATGTACTTATCTGTCAGGGAATTGGATTTGGTGCTATGCAGGATTTGATGGGGAAAAAAGTAATGGTAGTGCCGGGACAGAATGGTATGGCAAAGGATGCAGTAAAAGAATTTTTGGAAAAATAAAATACTTGTCATTTTGGGAAAAGTAGAATAAAATTACAGTGTGTCTGAAAATATGGTTATGTGTTGTGTTACACATTGAAAAAATTTAAGGATACAAAAGACAAAACAAAAAGAAAAATGAAAAGAAACGAGGAGAGAGAAAATGAACGAAAACGAAATGAACAATGGAGTACAAATGCCTCAGGGTGGATTAAATAGTTTGTTAGAACAGAATATGGGGCAGGCACCACAGTATGGAATGCCAGAACAGAATATGGGGCAGGCACCACAGTACGGAATGCCAAACCAAAACATAGGGCAGGCACCACAGTACGGAATGCCAAATCAAAACATAGGGCAGGCATCACAGTACGGAATGCCAAATCAAAACATAGGGCGGGCACCACAGTACGGAATGCCAAACCAGAATATGGGACAGCAACCACCAAAGAAGAAAAAGAAAGGGCTTAAGATTGCAGCTTGCGTGGCAGGAGCAGTTGTAGCTGCTGGATTAGCTGGAGGTGTATGCTACGCATATGTGCCAACCGTTCAAAATGCTGTGAATAAACGTATATTAAGTCCTGAAAAGTACTATCTGTATGTTGAACAGAAGGCACTTGAAGAAAAGGCTGATTTTATTGCAAATCAGTATGGTAAAGGAATTGATACATTGTCTTCATATGCAAAAGAGAACAATGCAAAGAGTGGAAGTTTTAAGTTTGACGTAAATGATACATTGAAGTCTGAGAGTGGACTTGAAGATTATCTTCCAATCGAGTTGACAGTAGATTCTTATACGGAAAAAGGATATCAAAAGACAAAGGCTACAGAAGTTTTAAAGATGGGAAAAGATAAAATTGGAACATTTGAACTTTATCAGGATATGACGGGGGGGAGTCCTGAAATGTATTTTGCCATTCCTGAATTAAGTGATAGCTTTTTGAAACTGTCAAGTGAAGGGAAGGTTGAGGAATTAGATCCTTCAATCGTTGAGGATGTGACTTCTAGCATACAAAATTTTATCAAAGAACCTACTTCAAAAGAACTTGTTTCTTATGTTATTAATGAGTATGGAATTGAATTTTTTGAGAGTGCGTCTGATGTAAAGATGAAAAAAGATGTAGATTATACAGTGGATAAGTCTAAAGAAAGTGTTACAGAGTTGGATGTTACTGTAAATGAAGAAAATCTGAACAAAGCTTTAGCGGATGCTTTAGAAAAAATGAAAACAGATAAGAAGCTGATTGCCGAGTGTGAGAGAATGAAGATTTGCTCAAAAGAAGAATATCAGGATTCGATAAAAAAAGCCTTGGATGAAGTTAAAGCAAAAAAATCATTTGACAAAGACAATAAAATGACTATGTCTGTATATGTTGATGGCTCAGGTGACATATTGGGAAGAGATATTACTGTCGGTAGTGATGGAGATGAAGTCACTATGACTTATCACACCTTAAATGTAAAAGGTGTGAATAAATTCCAGTTGGATCTCGCAAAGGGTGATGCTGAGAAACTTATGGTAGTGAACGGTTCTTATAAAGATGGTAAGAATGGTGTGAATGGAAATGTTCATTTTGAAATTCCAAGCATAAGTGCAGATGCTGATTTGGAGTTTAATGATATTAAAGCGACGGATGATGGTACAAATATGTTGTTAGGTACTGCTAAGTTATCAAGTAGCAAGTTAAGTGGATATACTGCAGATTTTAAGGGTTCAAAAGAAGGAGATGCAGTAGTAGAACATTTTGGAGTATCTGCAGGTGCAATGGAATTAGGATATATTGAACTTGGTATGAAAAATGCGAAATATGAGGCGATTGAATTGCCAAGTGCAGATAAGACAATCGAAATGAAAAGTGGAGATACAGCTTCCATGGGAGAATACTACGAAACAGTTAAAATGGACTATATCACATGGCTTGAGAATAAATTTGCACCACTTGAGGAAAATGCAAGCATGATTGAGTCATGGCTTGGTAGTTTGAATATTCCAGGCTTTGGCAGTATGATGGGCAGTGATGATTATTCGTGGGATGATAGTTCAGATTGGAGTGATGATGACTATTCATGGGATGACAGTTCAGACTCAGATGGTGATTATTCATGGGACGTCAGTTCAGACTCAGATGGTGATTATTCATGGGACGACAGTTCAGACAGCAATAGTTATGAATTATCTGAAGATCTTGACAATGAATTAAGTGGTTTATTTGGTTCAGATTCGGATTCTGATAACTAAAGAAACACTATAACGATGCTTTACTTTTAAATGTGATTAGAGTATAATTAAAATGATTATAGATTATTACAAAGTGAATGTTAGGGGAGTATAAATCAACATTTTGTAATAAGACGTAGTTTATAGGTATTCTATAAAATAAATAAAACGGAGGAATTAAAAATGTTAGTATCAGCTACAGAGATGCTTAAGAAAGCAAAAGAAGGCCACTATGCAGTAGGTCAGTTCAACATCAACAACTTAGAGTGGACAAAGTCTATTCTATTAACAGCACAGGAATTAAACAGCCCAGTAATCCTTGGTGTATCTGAGGGAGCTGGAAAGTACATGACAGGTTTCAAGACAGTTGCTGCTATGGTTAAGGCAATGGACGAGGAACTTGGAATCACTGTTCCTGTAGCACTTCACTTAGATCACGGAACATACGAAGGATGTTATAAGTGTATCAAGGCTGGATTTACTTCAATCATGTTTGATGGATCTCACTACCCATTTGAAGAGAACTTGGCTAAGTCTACAGAGTTAGTTAACGTAGCTCATGGTTTAGGACTTTCTATCGAGTGTGAAGTTGGTTCAATCGGTGGAGAAGAAGATGGTGTTGTAGGAGCTGGTGAGTGTGCAGATCCTAACGAGTGTAAGACAATTGCTGATCTTGGTGTAGATATGCTTGCAGCGGGTATCGGTAATATCCACGGAAAATACCCAGCAAACTGGCAAGGTCTTTCATTTGAGACACTTGATGCTATTCAGCAGAAGACAGGAGCTATGCCATTAGTACTTCACGGAGGTACAGGTATTCCTTCAGACATGATTAAGAAAGCTATCGAGTTAGGTGTTTCTAAGATTAACGTAAACACAGAGTGTCAGTTATCATTCCAGGAAGCTACACGTAAGTACATCGAAGCTGGTAAAGATCAGGAAGGTAAAGGATTCGATCCTCGTAAGTTGTTAGCTCCAGGTGCAGAAGCAATCAAGGCTACAGTAAAAGAAAAGATGGAATTATTCGGATCAGTAGGAAAGGCTTAATTCTTTCAGAATATATAAACAATAAAAAGGCTATCGTGACTGCGATAGCCTTTTTACGTAATAAGGGGGTGAGCAGATGGAGTATTTAGAATTTCAAAAGAAATGTGGAGAATTGGGGTTACATATCCATGATAATCTTGCTATTGGAGTTTATAAAGAATATCCCCTTAGTGTAACCCGTTTTTTTACCGGAATGATGGAAATATGTTGTTATCTTACCGAGGATGATTGGGAAAAAGTACAGGAACGATTGGAACATTCTAGTGTTAACAGACAGGCGTCTCTTATTTACGAGGAAAATCGTATGGCGTGGAAAATACGAAATTGTGAATACGGAAAACTTCTATCAGATCTGAATGAAATTGTAAATATATTGTCAGACTGCCATATAGATGTGAGTCAAAGATGCGCTTTGTGTGGAAGGGAAGAAACAGATGCTCATGCCATGATTGCAGGAACAAACCGACCGATACATAAGAAATGTATACAAAAGAAATTGGTGAATACAAGACTTGAAATCGAAGAAAAAAGCTATAAAAAAGGAATTATAGGTGCAGTGATTGGCTGTATTCTAGGAAGTTTACCAAATTTATGGGTGTATTTGTTTTGGGGGCAAACCTATGCCGTATTGTTTTTATTGTTACCTCTTTGCATTTATTATGGATATAAGTTTTTAGGTGGAAGAATGGATCGTATGGTCGTTGTTGTGACGATAATCTTATCTATATTAAGTGTTTTTTGTATGGAAATTGCGTATCTCGTAAACTATAATATACAGGAACAGTTTGTTCCGGATACACTATTTTGGCGATTTAAAATGTTGATTAAAGTATTTCAGATAGATGGACTTTTTAAGTATATTTTTAAAAATTCATCATTGAAATTATTGTTTGTATTTGTTGGAATCATTATTGAATGGGAAGTGATTTCTAAAAATGTGAAACAGATGGAAAAAAATATAGAAGAAATAATGGATACCGTAAATTAAGAGTGAGTGGTTTAAAATGTTAGCCACTCACTTTTGGATTCATAATTTATGACTTGTGGAACATATATCTTAAGCATCATCATCTCTGCCTGAGATATAGGAATAGTTACTACTATAATCGGAAATTTGATCTAAGGTAGCTCGCACAACGATTCTGTGATCTGCGACACCGATTGGTTCGCAGGAAGTTAAAGTAAGACAACTAAATCCCTGACTGTAGATTGGCGACCAATCAGTTTCTTCAACAATGGTTGTCTGATTGTAGATGTAACGGTAAATCTTATGTTCATCCCGTAAATACATATAATCTCCGTCTGTAAGAGTATCAATGTAGTAAAAGAACCACTCACTGATAACACCATTTTTACTATGGTTTCTATGGGCGGCAATACTTACGTTACGATCTCCCTCTCCCGGTAATTGGGCATAGTCGTACAATCCGGGACCTAGTGCCAACTGTTCTTTTTCCGTGCCGTTTTGAACCGGTTCAATGAGCGAAAGTTTTGGAATAATCAGAGTTAGGTCTCCGCTTTTATAATTTTTTCGTTCTTCTGTGATAAAGAGTTTGTCATAAGGAATATTTTCATCTCGAGAGTATAAATCTAAGGTCGGACCAGGCGTAACAGTGTTTGCTGTTACCTCGGGTTCGACCTTGATTGTTGTATTCTTTTTTTGCTTATCTGTTAAATGCAAAATATTCCATGGCAGGGACAAACTCACAATAAATGAGAAAATTGCAAATTGTACCTGATAATGTTTCATAAGCTTAATCATGCTCCTCGTCAATAATCATCTGTTCAAGTTTATATTTTAAATGAAGAATGCTTCTTCGATTTGCCTGATAATAGTGCTTGATAATACGCTCCATTACCATAGAACCATCTTCGTATGTAATATCCGGAAGGAGTATAACATATTGTGCACCGCTGTATTTTGCAACAACATCACCTCGGCGAAGACTGGAATTGATGGCATCAAGCAAACGCTTCATAGCTGCATCCAACTTATTTAAGGAAGGAATGTCGCCGTTTGAGTCAGACACGGTTAGTAAGCATAAGTACACGGAACGTCCTTCTCGGGCTGCCTGTCTTGCGATTAAGCGGAAGGTTTCTTGGAAAATACAGTATTCACAGAAAAATGGTCCGGTTTTGAACTCTGCTTCTTTTAAATCAGACTGGATAATATTCAAATCCATTTCCAAAGTTTTTTGGGTACGAATAATATCCATATATAATCCCCGTAACTTTTTCGAAGGTTTTACTCCTAAATTGGAATAAAGCATATCGGTAGTCTGTTCATAATGACTAAGGGCTGCAATGGTATTTCCCTGGTCTAACATGGTTTCGATAAATAAACAGTGTAACTCCTCATCAAAACGGTCAATCTGAAGTGCTTTGGAACAATAGTATTCCATGTTTTCAAAATCATTTTGTGTCTGAAGCAGTTTTAAAAACTGTTTCATAGAGTCAAGATACAGATTGTGATAATAGGTATTTAACGGAACAACCCACAATTCTGTAGCATGTTTGTTGAGAAAATCTCCTTTATATAAGTCCATTGCTTTTTTGTATAATTCAATACGGTCTTCATCGGAACGTGCAACGTCAGATGCGTAATGACAGTATTTTTCGAATTCTTCAATATCTATCGTCACAGGAAGCTGGTTATTCCATTGATAAGAACCTTGAGATGACAATATAAAATTTTCATGGTGGATTGCGATAGGATTTAACAAAGTACGAACACGTGATAGCAACGTCTTAAGTGCATTAATTGGGTTGGCACTCACTTCGTCCGGCCAAAGCATGTCGATATATTCCGTTTGTGAAATGTGTTTGTTCCTATAAGTAATAATAAATCCCAACAAGTTCCACATTTTTTTCGAACGATTGATGGTTTCTTCAATCATGGCATCACCATTTGTAATCTGAAAATTACCAAGTAAATTGATATGAATGCCTTGTGTACTCGTTTTATCAAAATTCATATTAATTTCCTCCAAAGTGTAACTTACATGTAACCACGCTGTAGTAAAATAATGGTAACTTAAACAAATATTACCGTTGTTGGAATGTGAAGGTAATATTTAATTAGCCGGAAAACGTACTCCGACACCAAGGACTCGCAATGGAATCTTGGTAAACGTGGCATGTAAATATATTTATTATTATTTTACACTAATATTGACAAAAAATCTAGAAAAAATGTATTTCAGACAAAGAATTCACAAAATAGGAGACGAAATCATGAAAGACAAAGAGACGAGTACATTTATTGTGAAAGTGATGGATCAACAGAACAACAGCTGGCAAGGGAGCATCACATGGGTAGAAAACGACGAAACGATGTATTTTCGAAGTGCATTAGAATTGTTACATCTAATGGATGGCGCAATCAAGAAAAACACAAATACTGAAGTGAAAGAAAATTGATTTTAAAGAGTGCGTAAATGTTTTCTAACAAATGATGAGAACGTTTCAATATTAAAGGAGGATCTATTTAATGAAAAAGGATGGTTATGTAGTGGGGAAAAAATTTAAGAAGCTTGTTGCAGGAGTAGCAATCGCAGCAATGGCAGTATCTGTGATACCAGCGGGGAGGTTACTTGCAGATTCAGTAGGGTCAGACACAGAAACAAACAAAGATTTGACATTACATGTTGATTTCTATGATTACAACATTGCACCAAAAGACGCAAAAAACAAAGTTGCAATCAATGAGTACACTCAGGAGCAGGTATTTGCACAAAATGCTGATCTTACTGATTACAATTTGTTCTTGTTTGGTGGAGATCGTCATGCATACAATGCAGCTTTTTGGAATGTTTGGACAGGAATGCCTGATACAAATGAAGGTCATAAGAGCCTTAGAATGTCTCAGTATCAGGGCATTGTAAAGTCAGATTTAAATGCAGGAAATATTGAATTTAATAATGAAGCAGGAATTTATGGTGTGAATATTTTCCCACAGCAGGGAGATCGTACATTGGAAGATGCAGGAGTAGCTCATGCAATTTATAACGTACCATTTACATTCCAGGATCAGGATGGAACTTATGTGTACGATAGCAAATATTTCGCAAGTTACAATCTTTCAGACGATGGAAATGGTGCAGGAACCCTTGAACAGGATTTCACACAAAAAGGACCTCATTTCCAGACTGGTACTGGTAGTGAGGGAAATCAATACGGTTTCTTCCCATTCAATGTTGCCAGTGGAGAAACTCATGAGTGTACTCAGAGTCGTCATGACAAATTTGGTATGAAACTTCAGTTAGATTTCGAAATGCCTGAAAACGGAAAGGTTGCACTTGAAAGTAATTCAAGTGTGAAAAAAGATATGGTATTTAGTTTCCGTGGAGATGACGATGTTTGGGTATTTGTAGATGGAAAGCTTTGCCTTGACCTTGGTGGTATTCATGATACTATCAGCGGAAACATCAACTTTGCAACAGGTAAAGTTACATATGATAATCAAACATATAATCTAGAAAATGCAACAGCAGTATCAAATATTTATGAAGCATACGGATTTGATAAAACAACAGGAAGTAAACATAATTTAACAATGTTCTATTTGGAACGTGGTGAATATGATTCAAACTGTAAAATTACATTTAATATTCCGGCAATTACTCCGGATGAGCCAACACCAACACCAGAGATTACAGCAACACCAGAAGTAACAGCAACACCAGAAGTAACAGCAACAC
>CADBNB010000131.1 GCA_902795895.1 uncultured Lachnospiraceae bacterium
CTAGCGCGACCGCGGTATTGCGCAGCAATTAACTCCATCTCCGCGGTCTGCGCATCCTCGCATCGCAATTTCCTATTACATAAAAAAACACAAAAGGGCAAAGCATCTCAACTCCCGGCTTTGCCCTTCATTTTTTATCTAATTTTATCTGAAACAAACAGCATTCGAATGGCATTTAACACTGCAAGCACCATGACACCTACATCGGCAAAAATGGCTGCCCACATATTTGCAATTCCTAAAGCACCTAAAATCAGGCACAATACTTTCACTCCAATGGCGAAATAGATATTCTCATATACAATGTGGAGACATTTTTTTGATATATTGATGGCTTTCACTATTTTCGCCGGATCATCATCCATCAATACTACATCTGCTGCCTCAATGGCTGCGTCGGAACCTAGGGCTCCCATGGCAATACCAATATCCGCTCTTGTAAGTACCGGTGCATCATTGATACCGTCTCCTACAAATGCTACTTTATCCTTAGGATGGATGTTTTGTATGATTTCTTCCACTTTGGAAACTTTGTCTCCCGGCAGAAGCTGGCTATACACTTCATCTACCCCAAGTTTTTCTGCAATATGTTCTGCAACAGCAGTTGCATCTCCTGTAAGCATGATTGTTTTCTTAATTCCCGATTGTTTCAAACCAGATATTGCATCTTTGGAATGTGGTTTTTCTACATCCGAAATCACTATATGTCCTGCATATTCCCCGGAAATGGCAACATGAATAATTGTTCCCACATGATGACAGTCTTTATGGGTAATGCCTATTTTTTTCATCAGTTTGTCATTTCCAACCGCCACTTCCAAACCATCTACT
The DNA here is from genome assembly GCA_902795895.1 of uncultured Lachnospiraceae bacterium. Lineage (GTDB taxonomy): Bacteria > Bacillota > Clostridia > Lachnospirales > Lachnospiraceae > CAG-411. Next base: position 832 of record CADBNB010000131.1, read on the forward strand.
TTGGCGATAACACCATTTCCACTGATTTCCTCTATATCTGTCACACGGTTTCTGCCGATTTCCTTACCATGAGCTTTTTGCAGACTCTTACTGATTGGATGGGAGCTGGCACACTCTGCCAGTGCCGCATATTCCAATAGTCGTTCTTCCTCCATCACATTGTGATGAATGGCATTGACTTCAAATACACCTTTTGTAAGGGTTCCGGTCTTGTCAAACACAACATATTTTACTTTTGACAATTGTTCCAGATAATTGGAGCCTTTTACTAATATTCCCTGATGGCTGGCTCCTCCGATTCCTGCAAAAAAACTAAGTGGTATGCTGATTACCAATGCACATGGACAACTGATTACAAGAAATGTCAATGCACGGTATATCCAGTCGCCAAACATAGGCTCTTTTCCAAGAAGCATTAAAACAATAGGTGGCAAAAATGCCAGTGCCAATGCGCTGTACACCACTGCCGGTGTGTATACTCTGGCAAACTTAGAAATAAAGTCTTCTGACTTTGATTTTCTTGAGCTTGCATTTTCCACCAAATCTAATATTTTTGAAACGGTAGATTCCTCAAAATTCTTTGTGGTCTTTATTTTTAATACACTGTCTAAATTGATGCAACTACTAATGACCTCATCTCCACATTTCACTTTTCTCGGAACGCTCTCACCTGTAAGTGCCGCAGTATCCAGATTTGCACTACCTTCCACCACAATTCCGTCAAGGGGTATCTTTTCTCCGGGCTGTACCACAATAATGCTTCCTATCTCTACCTCATCAGGATCTACCTGCACCAGTCTGCCTTCTTCCTCGATATTGGCGTAATCTGGTCTGATATCCATAAGTTCTGTAATATTTTTTCTGCTTTTCCCAACGGCGTAGCTTTGAAACCACTCGCCAATCTGGTAAAACAGCATAACCGCCACTGCCTCCACGAAATCACCGGTTCTTGTTAAAGCAAGAGCAAATGCGCCTACGGTCGCGATAGTCATAAGCAGACATTCATCAAAGGGCTGTCGGTTTTTGATACCCTTAAAGGATTTTTTCAAAATATCATATCCAATTACCAGATAAGGAACCAGATACAGGAAAAATTTTAATACTCTGTTCCAATCATCTGCAATTTTCATTTGTTCAAAGGGAACAAAATGCAATCCGATCAGTAACAAAGAAGTGATGATAATACGGACTAACATCTTTTTTTGCTTTTTATTCATGCTACAACCTCTTTTTATAAGAATATTTCACAGTCATCCTCTACTTTTTTGCACTCTTTTAATACCTGTTGCATGACTGCATCCACATCAGCACCATCTTCAAATTCCACTTTCATCTTTAATGTCATAAAGTTTACAACACAGTCTTTTACTCCTGCTGTATTCTTAGCTGCCTGTTCCATTTTGTTTGCACAATTTGCGCAATCTACTTCAATTTTATATGTTTTTTTCATATCCATAGCTCCATCATATGAACGATTGTTCATTTGTTAATTCAAGTATACCCCCATTCCATTTTCCTGTCAAGAACTTTTGTCGCTGCAATTCTCCACAACAAAAGCCAGTTTGTCGCTGTTGTACCATAATTTAATAAAAATGGACATATCTATTTTTTCAGACATGCCCATTTTTTCTTTTATCTATATTCTATTTTAATGTAAATCCGCATTTCATTTACTTTTTTACTGTTCAGAACTCACTGACTAGTCCAAAATATCCTTAAGCTGCACAGAACACGAACTTTTCCAATACATGAGCAATACCATCTTCATCATTTGATAAAGTTACATAATCTGCCTGCTTTTGAATGTCTTTATGTGCATTACTCATAGCAACACCAAGCCCTGCAAACTGTATCATGGACAAATCATTAAATCCGTCTCCACAGGCAATCAATTGCTTTTCTGTCATTCCAAGCTGTGTCAGCAAACTGTGAAGAGATGCCGCTTTATCTACGTTTTTCGGTACCAATTCAAGGAAGAAATCCTGTGAACGATACACTTCGATTTTTCCTGCCATTGCTTCTTTTACAAGAGGTTCCACCTTCAAAAGTTTCGAAGGTTCCCCTGTCATAAGACATTTATTTGCCGGCTTGTTTAATGCCCGGGCAATATTTGGAACCTGTTCCATATTCATACCGGTAATCTTTTGCTCAATTTTTGCATATTCATCATCACCATTTTCGGTGTAAATGGTATCACCTTCGTATGTTAAGATGTTCATTCCGTATTTTACGGTTAATTCATGCAGTTTTGTCACTTCCTCCATCTTAAGTGTCTGGTTAAACAAAACTTCTCCTGTGGTGCAATTCATAATACGACTACCGTTAAATGCTAAAATGTATCCGCCATACTGCTCTAATTTTAATTCTCTGGCAATTGGCACAATCCCTTGAGTTGGACGTCCTGAAGCTAAAATAATTCTTCCACCGTCTTCCTGAAAACGAAACAACGCTTCCTTTGTCTCCGGTGTAACTATCTTGTCTGAATTGGTCAATGTTCCATCCAAATCCAACGCTATCATTTTGTACCTCATTTAATAACATCCTTTCTATATAAACCAAGCATGCATTCTGCTTTGTCTACGGAAAATACTTTTACAATAAATTCCAAACTATTATACTTCCTTTTTTGTGTTTTGTAAAGTCTCAAAAATTATCAATCATGAAGTTTTAGAATACCCTCACTTTCATTTATTGTGGGGTTTGTAAATTAATATGTAGGGTTACTTTCATTAATCTTATACTAGTTTTCAAAATCTATGGATTTTTCAATCTGTTCTAACTTCACTACGATATAGGGTGTGGTATTTCCTTCTTTTTCTTTTTGCTCAGAACCGTGTAACGTAGTTGCAAAATGAATTTGATTTTTTGTTTCATAAAGTGAGTCCACCGTTATACTATATCCCCCACCTTCTTTCATTCCATACCCCTGAATGATATACAAATACCCCTGATCTTCATAGGACATCCGAAAAGGCTTTTCTTTCCTTTCATCAATCAACACAAGTAATTCTTCCGGTATATCCTCCGGTTGAACTACTGTAAACTGGCAATCCGCAATTTTTACCTCTCTTTGCTGTCTATCACAGGCGGTAATTCCAAACACCCCAAACATAAAAACACCAAACAACGCTAAACTATAACATACTCGTCTCATACATATTTCACTTTTTTTAATTTCACTTTTTTATTATCTTATGCCCTTCCTAATATAATCATTCATATATAATGTTCTCTTGGGTTCTTTTTATACGAGAATTTTGAGATGGATTTTTCTTGGATAACGACATTCCCGTTACAGAACAAAGAGTTTTGCTTGCAAAACTCTAGCGCGACCGCGGTATTGCGCAGCAATTAACTCCATCTCTGCGGTCTGCGCATCCTCGCGGAGCGTTTTTATGTAATAGGAAATTGCATCGCAATTTCCTATTACATTAAAAAAAGATGCAACACATCTCTGCATTGCATCTTTTCCTTATTCCATAACTTTTTCCCGATTTATATCCTGATGTTCTGTTGTCAATAAGTGTTCTATTTTTTCCAACAGCTCCAACTCGCTTGAAAACTTCACAATACTACCCGCGCTCAAGACTACAAAATGTCCTTGTAATCCGGCATTTCTTCTGCTTGTTATAAACAGCCGTATTGTTTCTGATTTTCCAAACTGTTGCTCAATCTCTTCTACCGACCGTACAATCGGCATTTCTTCTTTTCTTTTTTGAATTTTCAATTTATCTTTAGCTACCGAGAAATCTCTCATTCGAAATACCGGTTCCGGAAATCCTCTGTGCTCCGCTACGTTTTCCAAAGAATTCAAAAAACGTGAAACATCTGAAAAGTCAATTCCCTGTTTCAAAAATGGAGTATGTATACTTCCTTTTAAAACATTATTTTCTATATCATCAAGACAAATTCGTATCGTTGCATGTTCATAAGACTTTTTTAATATTCTCACGGTATCTCGTCCTTTCTGATTTCTGAGTTTCCAAAATATCCCCACATGTCAGCTAGTTCTGACACCTCTCTAAATGGAAGTGGGTTTATATTATTTTTCTCTTTTTCTAGCATAAGCAAATGCTGCTGCAACAAGTATTGCTACTGGAACCAATACCCAAAGTACGTTTACTCCATTTTCAGAAGCAAATACTCCAATCGCTCCAGTCTTTGGCAATGTTGAAGGAACTTTGTCGTCAACAACTGTTGTGCTCGTTTTCTTTTTGGTTGGGTTGCTAGGAACATCTCCATCTTCATCAACAGTATCTGTTGAATCATCTGGTGTATCAATATCTTCCTCCGGCTCTGGTGTTGTTTCATCTGTTACTTCAGGAACACTAGTAGCTGAAATCAAATCATTGTCATCAACTGTAACTGGTGCATTTGGCACAAGTGTTTCTTCTGGAATAACAACATCACTATCAGGCACTACAGGTGTTGTTACAACCTCTGGAACTGGTGTAACAACTGGTGTTACTGTAGGTGTTACCACTGGTACTGCTGGAATAGTTGGTGTTACTACTGGTACCACTGGAACGTATGGTGTAGGTGTTACTACTGGCACTACAGGAACGTATGGTGTTGTTGTTACCTTTGGTGTTGCTGTTACACCTGGTGTCTTTGTTACTACCGGTGTTGCTGTTACTTCTGGTGTCTTTGTTACTCCTGGTGTAACTGTCACTTCTGGTGTTGGTGTTTCTTCTAATGTTGGTGTCTGATCTGGTGTTGGTGTAACATCAGGTGTTGCTGTTACTTCTGGTGTTGCTGTTACTTC
>CADBNB010000132.1 GCA_902795895.1 uncultured Lachnospiraceae bacterium
AGGCTTCCGTCGCTTTAGCGACTTGGAACCTGCCATGCGAAAACGTCCCACGAACAAAGTGAGTGGATGACGTTGACCGCCAAATGAAGTAACGGGAATGTCGTTATCCAAGAAAAATCTATCTCGAAATTTTTGTATAAAAAGACTCCGAGAGAACATTTATGAATTTAGAGGTCTTAGCCGGACTTGAATCATTACGTTTATAGAAAAAAATTTGATGTTAAAAAACTAACTGACATTTTCGCGTATGGTATGATAAAATATGAATATGACGGAATATTATGGATGTTTCTTGGAATTCTTGCATAAAAAGACACCGAGAGAACATTTTAGACGGAAGGGTGAAAAAGATGAAAACAAATTATCACACACACAATGAACTTTGCGGTCACGCAGGTGGAACGATAGAAGAGTATGTAAAAAAAGCAATAGAACTGGAATTTGATGTTTTGGGAATGTCGGATCATCTGCCATTTCCGGGAGATGCGTTTGGAATGCGCATGAAGTTTGAAGATTTAAAAACATATGCAGACGAAACAAAACGGTTGAAAAAAGCTTATAAAAATAAATTGCGAATCTATTTAGGGGGAGAGGCAGAATATATTCCCGGATATGAGAAATACTATGAGCAACTGTTAAATAAAATGGGGTTTGATTATCTGATTTTGGGACAGCATTTTTATATGAATGGAATGTATTATTGTGCAAATGTGTACGATGATATGAAGACGACAAAGGATGTTATGACCTATGCGAAATCTGCCATGCAAGGAATGGCAACCGGGTATTTTGCCTATCTGGCACATCCGGATTTGTTTTTTGTTAATGATTTTAAGGTAGACAGACAGTTAAAGAAAGCAGTAGATTATTTGTTAAATGAGTCGACGAAACGAAATTATATATTGGAATGGAATGCCAACGGTTTGCGAAGGCTTACCACCAGTTACCCTAATGCTTATTTTTGGGAGGAAGTGGCAAAGACAAATATACCGGTAATTATTGGTGCTGATTGCCACAGTGTAGATAATCTGTATGATTGGGCAATGGAAATTAGTGAAAAAAAGGCGAAAGAGATGGGGTTACACGTAATCGACCATCTTGAAATTAAATAACAAAAGAACACTTGTTCTATTTTGGGAAGTGTGATATGATAAAATAAAGAACTCTCGGAAGTCTGGTATAAAAGGATTCCGGGAGTTTGTTGAATATAATGTTTTTTCGGAATGTAAAATAAAATTCTTTGGGAGAACATGATACTCATTTTGTATGTTGAAAATGTTTGTTTTGAAAAGTTTTCGTGAAAGGAGGGTGATGTTTTGAAGAATGGATCAGATATCGAAATTTCAAAAAATCGTCAACGGCAGTACATTGCCATTGATCTTAAGAGTTACTATTCTTCAGTAGAGTGTAGGAAAAGAGAATTAGATCCTATGAAGACAAATCTCGTAGTTGCAGATCCTACCCGTACGGAAAAGACCATTTGTCTTGCAGTATCACCTTCCTTGAAAGCTTATGGTATTTCCGGAAGAGCAAGGCTGTTTGAAGTGGTACAGAGAGTGAAGGAAATCAATGCGGAACGAAGGATGAAGCATCCTTACAACCGACCGGGAAAGTCGTCGGTTGATGCAGATGAGCTGGCAGTGCATCCGGAATATGATGTAGATTACATTGTAGCACCGCCCCATATGGCAGAATACTTAAGCATGAGTACGCAAATCTATGAGATTTATTTAGAGTATGTGGCACAGGAAGATATGGTAGTTTACTCGGTAGACGAGGTATTTATTGATGTGACGGAATATCTGGAAACGTATAAGATGACGGCGAAGGAACTGGCAGGAAAGATGATAAAGACAGTATTTGAAAGAACGGGAATTACAGCTACTGCAGGTGTCGGTACGAATCTTTACCTTTGCAAAGTTGCCATGGATGTGATGGCAAAACATGCAAAACCGGATGAAAACGGAACCCGCATCGCGGAGCTTACAGAGAGAAGTTATCGTGAAAAGCTTTGGGAACACCGGCCCATTACGGATTTTTGGAGAGTGGGACCGGGGTATGCGAAGAAATTAGCGGAAAAAGGAATGTACACTATGGGGGATATTGCCCAGTGTTCCATGGGGGGACCGAGAGAGTATTTTAACGAAGAGTTACTATATAAAATGTTTGGCGTCAATGCGGAACTGTTGATTGACCATGCCTGGGGATGGGAACCGTGCACCATTGCGGATATTAAATCCTATAAGCCGGAAAATAACAGTCTTTCTTCCGGTCAGGTATTGCATATTCCTTACACTTTTGAAAAAGCACGAATTGTCGTTTATGAGATGACAGATGCCTTGTCGTTGGAACTGGTGGATAAAGGTCTGGTTACGGATCAGTTGGTTTTGACGGTGGGATATGACATTGAAAATGTAAAGGAACGGCGGGTTTCCGGCACTATAAAGACAGACCGTTATGGGCGAAGTGTGCCAAAACACGCCCATGGTACGGCAAATCTTAAGTTTTACACCGCATCTTCCAAGATGATGTTGGAAGCTATGCTAAAACTATATGATGATATTGTAAATCAAAATTACACCGTGCGACGCCTGACGGTGGTTGCAAATCATGTCCTTTTGGAAGAGCAGGCACCGAAGCCTTCGGCAGTAGGTCAGATGACGCTGTTTACAGATTATGAAGCGGTGGAGAAGGAACGGGAAGCAGAGCAAAAAGAACTGGAAAAGGAAAAGCGCCTGCAAAAAGCCATGTTAGAAGTGAAGAAAAAATACGGAAAAAATGCCATGTTAAAGGGCGTAAATTTTGAGGAGGGTGCCACTGCCAGAGAGAGAAATAAGCAGATTGGAGGACACAAAGCATGATAAACAAAAATCTACCATTAGAACAGATGCTTGACATGCCACATCCCACCTCTAAAAACCATCCACGTATGTCCATGTACAACAGAGCTGCTCAGTTTGCTTCTTTTGATGCCCTTACCGGGTACAAGTCTGCCATTTCTGAAACTGGGAGAAAGACAGAGGCATTGGTGGAGCTTACGGAGGATGAAATCCAGCGTATCAACGACAAGTTAGCCTGTATTGCACAAAATTTACCGGAACAGGTGGAAGTTGAGATAACATATTTTGTTCCCGACCAAAAAAAAGAAGGGGGCGCTTATGAGAAACAGCGGGATGTAATTACAAAGATTGATTATATGATGCGCCATATTGTGACGGAACATGCAGGAATGATACCTATGGAGTATTTGATTAGTATTGAGTACGAGTGATATTGAACATCTCTTGTGAGCCTTGTCTGTCGGATGGGGAAATGTTAGCTGAAGAATTCCATTGGATAGAGCCACTGTGACATTCTTTTATTCTTTACATATACTGTAGGTATCAGATGTAAAGGAGTGGCCCCATGAGAGAGCAAGGATGTAATTGCAATCGACAAAATCAATGGAATGGGAATTCCAGACAAATGTGCAGAGGGAGAAATAATTCCTATTATAATTCCATGTATCAGAACAGACAGAACTATCCGATGAAAAATACCTGTTCCTGCGGAAATGAGTATTCACAGACAGAGCAGGAGGAAATGGAATATGTGAAAATGGGATGCGGTAAACAAACGTCAATGGAAAGTGGAGTAGACCGCATGAAACCGGGGATGGGCTATGTGCCTTGGCAAAAATTTCAACAGATTTTGGATCCGGAGGATGCCTTGAAAAATGGAACCATTTTCAAAGAACTGGTACTTCCCTATACCGGAATCAGAGGGAGAGGGGGCAACTGCAATGGCTAACTGTAATTGTCGTCAACAACTGAAAGATTTTTTGGATGAAGTAAGTTTTGCCATGGATGATGTGGTGTTATTTTTAGATACGCATCCTTACAATAAGGAAGCCTTGGAGTGCTATCAGGAGTACAAAAATATGAGAGAAGAAGCCCTTTTAAAGTGCAAACAGGAAGGTATGCCGATGCAGGTAGAAGATGTGCAATCAGTAGATGATTGGACCTGGGCATTGCAACCATGGCCTTGGAAGGGAGGATGTTAGCATGTGGAATTATGAAAAGCGTTTACAATATCCAATCAAGATAAAAAAATGTGATCCTAAGGCGGCTCAGATTATTATCAGTCAGTATGGAGGACCGGATGGAGAACTGTTAGCATCCATGCGTTATCTGGCGCAGCGTTATACCATGCCATACAATGAAGTTGCAGGACTTCTGACAGATATCGGTACAGAAGAATTGGCACATATGGAGATGATTTGTGCCATTGTTTATCAGCTGACAAAAGATTTGTCCACGGAGGAAATTAAAGCGAGTGGTTTTGATAAATATTACGTAGACCATACCTTGGCGCTCTGGCCTATGGCAGCAGGCGGTATTCCGATGAATGCCTGTGAATTCCAGTCAAAGGGTGATGTGATTACAGATTTGTACGAGGATATGGCAGCAGAGCAAAAAGCAAGAACTACCTATGATAATATTTTAAGATTAGTGAAAGATCCGGATATCACGGATGCAATTAAATTCTTGAGAGCAAGGGAAATTGTGCATTTTCAGAGGTTTGGAGAAGCGCTTCGCCTGGCACAGGAAAAGATGAATTCGAAGAATTTCTATGCTTTTAATCCAGAGTTGGAGTGACAAAATGATTTACGTGCGTAAAGCACAGTTATTGACAAGATGCTCAAAGATAATAAAACGCAGTCGAAAGACATACGGTTGTCTTTCTGACTGCGTTTTTTGAAAATGGAAGAAGAAAAATATGAATCTATTATAACACGTTTTGCGAAAAAAGATAGTCTTTTTTTGAAAAAAACAAAATTATTATCGTAAAACTTAAAAATTAATGATAATGTGACATTTTGTAATGTAAAAATTAACAAAATTAACTACTATGAAATCTGGCAGGAAAACTCATTCAAACCAGTCAGTTGTAAGCGATTCATTGAAAGTTGTTTCGTATATTTTTTGAAATGGATATTCTGTTAAAAATTGTAGCATATTCGATTTCGTTTAATTCCAAAACATAATTCATAGGAAAATTTTTTGTAAAGCCATGTTCTTTTAGATAAATAGCGGCTTTGTTGTATGCAACAGCAGCTTCAGCTTCTGTCTGATATGTTCCAATTTGGTAATCTCCGTTGATATGTATTTTTGCAGTGTAATAGGAAATTCCACGGTTTATCTGTTTGGAAACACCGTGATATTTATTGATAACTTCGATGTTTGCGTAGCGATAATCATTGGTATCTCCGTTTACAAAACGATAATCTTTTCCTGCTACAGCAAAGTTTTTAATTCCATAACGGGATAAAATGTTGTACTGTGTACCAAAATCTGCAACAAATAAGTGACCACCCCGTCTTTGAATGGTGTGCTTTGAGTAGTAAAACAGGTCATCTACATCGAATTTCAAATAATCGTCTTTATCAAAATAATAATGAAAGTAATTGGAGAAAATGTAGATAGGTGTTTTACAGTAAATCTTGTTGTCACGAAAATTAATGAGCGAAATCCATTTGTTATAAGAAAGAACAGAGTTTTTGTCATGTTTTTCAATAGGAGTATCGCTAGAAAGAAGGTAGGATGCTTCTTTGTAGGCCTGAGAAGCTTTTTGCTCGGTGTTAAAACTACCAAGACTGATATGTTTTCCATTATGTGTGATGGATGCACGAAAATAAGTGCTTCCATCTTTTTTTGTTGCTGAAAAAACCCCTGGTAATTTGCTCATATTTACCTTCCTTTCTTTATTCTCATTCTCTTGCTTATACCATAATTATACAATTATTTGAAAAATAAGGCAAGAAAGCTGGTGTGTATCTGTTCTTTTTTGGATTGCGAAAAAAGCGCCAATTGCTTTGATATGAGAACAGTTTCATGGTAGTAGTCGCAAGTTGTTTCTTAAAAAATAACTTCACAATTGTCTGATAAAATTGTTTTAAGTGTAAAAATCGACAGATGATTTTGAAATTTGACGTAATTCGCATGAAAAATCACATTTTGTCAATTGGTAAATTTATGTAATGATAAAAAATATGACAAAAATGTTTTGGAATAAACTGACAAAATATAAAAAGAATAACTATGCAAAATAACAAGAATATACTATAAATGTAAAATAATGGTGTTTAAAACATGGTTTAAATTCCGAAAAATGGGAATTTGTATTGACAGTAAAGTTAAAAGTAGGCTAAAATTCACACCATGATGTATGGAAGTAGAAAGCAATTGAATTGCGGAAAGAAGAGGTAGCTGCATGAAACATATGTTTTCTGGACTAGTCTTGACTAATGAAAGGTACGACAGAAAAAATATGCTTGTAAGGACAGTGTTTGGAATTTTGGCATCATGTTGTATTATTACAGGTACAGGTTTAAACGAAAAATTGAGTTATCAATCAAACACTTATGCGGAGGTTGTAACTGTACAAAAAGAGAAAACAGATAAAACTGGATTGTGGAATGCTGTGGGATTTTTGGAAAAAGAAAAAGAACCAGTGACAAAACAGTTAATTCCGACGTATCAGGAACTTGCTAATGATACGTTGTTAGGTGTTGCAAGTTTGTCTCAAAAAAGTAGTGGAATGGATGTTAATCCGATTTGGGAACAAACAGCTTTTTTCTCAGTTGGTGAACAAAAGCCTATTGACTATAATGTTTTAAAGTTGTTTGAGGTAAATCAGGAGCAAAATACAGACGCATTATTAGTGCAAAAGCAGATTGCAAAAGATGAAGAAAAAGAAAAAATCAAAAAAAGAAAAAAGCATAAGAAAAACAAATATGTTGTGAAGTTATCAGAACATGATAAAGAAGTACTTTTACGAATTGTGGAAGCAGAAGCCGGAGATGAAGATGTGGAAGGCAAAATGCTGGTTGCAAATGTAATCTTAAACCGGGTAAATTGTAAAACAGAATTCCCTGACAATGTGGCAGAAGTTGTATTTGATCATAGTGGTGGCGTGTACCAGTTTTCACCGATTTCTGATGGAAGCTATTATGATGTTACTGTTACAAAAGGAACGAAAGAAGCGGTTGACCGTGTCTTAAAAGGCGAGGATAAATCAAAGGGAGCCCTTTATTTTATGGCAAGACGCTACGCGGCAAAAAGAAATGTAGAATGGTTTGACAGTAGCCTGACTTATGTTTTAACTTATGCAGATCATGAATTTTTTAAGTAGAATGTTGAAGCA
>CADBNB010000133.1 GCA_902795895.1 uncultured Lachnospiraceae bacterium
TGAAAGAGATGGTCACGTTTCTCAAAAGATAGATGATTGGAATATGCCACCAAAACCTTATGTTGAAGCTTGGTGTTTAGATTATTATGGTGGGGATCTTGAAGGGATAAAAGAGAAGATACCATATCTCAAAGAACTGGGAATTGACGGAGTGTACTTAACACCAATTTTTAAGGCTCCAAGTGTACATCATTATGATTGTACAGATTATAAACAGGTGGATGAACATTTAGGTGGAAATGAAGGTTTGGCAGATTTGACCAAATATTTACATAGAGAAAATATGCGTATTATTCTTGATTTGTCCTTTAATCATACAAGTAACCTACATCCTTGGTTTACGGAGTGTAAAGATTACTATTATATTGATAAGGACGGAGGGTATCCGGGATATGGAAATAATAAAACGATGCCTTTATTAAATTTTGAAAGCCAGGAACTTCGGAATGAAATCTATGGGGATGATGACAGTGTGTTAAGACATTGGTTAAAACCGCCATATTGCATTGATGGCTGGAGATTTGATGTGGGTGCAACGGTTGGTATTTATGGTAAAAGTGACTCCCATAAACAAATCTGGCCTGAAATATATAGAGCCATTAAAGATGTGAATCCGGACTCTTACATTTTATCGGAGGATTGGAATGATAGTGTGGAGTTTTTGCAGGGAAATCAATGGGATGGAATTATGAATTTTGTTGGCTGTGCAAGACCGGTGAGGGAATATATTGGACAGTTGGATTTTAGAATTACAAGAAGAATTAAATCGAAAACCGTGAAATCCAATTCTTGTGCAAAAGCATTGAAGAAAAGGATATTACAAACCTACGGGAAAATCCCATTTGCCCTTTGGGGAAATCAGTTTAATATGATTGACTGCCATGATATTGGAAGATTACATAATGATAAGAATATCAGTTGGGATCGGTATGTGATGGCATTGTATTATCAATACATGTTACCAGGGGCAGTGTGCCTATATTATGGAGACGAGATTGGCATAGAGGGAGGTCTTACTTCTCCAGAAGAATGTCGTTATCCTATGAATTGGAATGTTGATTTAAAATCGAATCCATATTACAATATATATAGTCGGTTAAATAAAGCGAAACGTGAAAATGAGGCAATGCAACATGGTGGTTTTTCATTTTTATACACAGAGGGAAAATGTGCAGTAATAGCCAGATTTACTAATGACAATGCGGTTTTACTCATTAGTTCCATGGATAAGGAAGACACTACCATCAAGTTTTCTTTAAAGGGGTTAGGAAACAAAGCCAGCATGCCTAAAAATTCTTTATTAGGGGAAGAGTTACATTTTAGCGAGGAAGGACAACTTGTCACTATGAAAATTCCAGCAGAGTACGGATATTTAGTTCAGGTGATTTGAGATTCTGATTATGAGATGTAGAAGTGGGAGTTTGTATGAACTTATGAAATTACCAATTTGGGTGATTTGGAATTAAGATTTGAGTTTTAAAAGGGAAAACTAAGGAAAACTCCGAGAGAACATAGAATAAAGTGGGGGGATTTTATGAAAACAAGAAAAGTAAAGATTACCATTAAGATTTTGATATTGTCAGTGGTGATTTCAATTTTTTTGGCTATTGTCACAACTGGGGTTGCATACTATGTTATTTCTGAAAATATTGTTTCAAGCAATAAAGATTTAGCAAAGGATTTTGCAGTTACTGCGGCATTGTCTGTTGACAGTGAACTATTGGAAAATGTAATAGCGGAGGGAAATCCAGAGTCGGAGGATTTCGAAAAATTTAAGGAACAGCTTGCTGTGTTTTTGGAAGCAGAAGGTGTGGAGTATATTTATACCATGTCCTATTTAGATCAGGATCATTTTCAGTTTTTAGTTGATACGGACCCGGAAGAACCTGCAGATTTTGGGGAAGAATATGAGACAGAAGATGCCATGACTGTTGCTTGGGAAGATGGAATTTCCAGTGTAAGTGATGAGCCATCTGTTGACGAATGGGGAACTATGTATACAGGATATGCACCAGTTAAAAATTCTTCCGGAGAAATTATTGCTCTTGTGTGTGTAGACTGCAATGCAGATAATATTGCTTCTACAAAACACAGCCTCTTATATTCTATCTTAGTTGCTTGTGTCATTAGTGTTTTACTAGTGGTTGGAGTAGCATATGTTTTTGCCATGAGGTTAAAAGGTCATTTTGTTAAGGTAAATGATGCAATGCTTTTAGGTGCTTCTGATGATGGTGATTTGAGAAATGATATTCATATAAATTCCGGAGATGAATTGGAAGTTATCGCATCAAGTTTTAATAAACTGTTGGAAAAGACGAGAAATACACTTTCCAGCGTGCGTGACCAAAGTGAAAATATAGCTTCGTCTGTGGATTCCATGGTTGAAAAAACAAGATTAAGCAAAGATCAGTCAAATAATATGACACAAACCGTAGAACAACTGGTTTCCATGACAGAAGAAATCAATACAAATATTGAAACAATCATATCAGACATCGACAAGGCAAATGAAGATGTGGAACGTATGAATATTATTACAGGAAACAGTTCGGAAAAAGTAGTAGAAGTAGGAAATTCAGCCGGAGAAATGAGTAAATTGGCAGAAGTATCCGGTCAAAAAGTGGAAGATACCGTTAAAGTATTGACTGAAAAATTAAAAGAAGAGACAGATAAAGCTAAATCCGTAGAAAAAATCAAAGAATTGTCGGAAGCTATTAAAGCCATTGCAACACAGACAAATTTACTGGCTTTGAATGCATCTATAGAGGCTGCGAGAGCAGGAGAAGCGGGAAAAGGATTTGCGGTAGTAGCAGAGGAAATCGGAAAATTAGCATCTGATTCAGACGTTTCAGCAGGAGAGATACAGGTAGTGAGTACCGAAGTTATGCAGGCTATTGACGGATTACTAGAAATTTCGGAAGAAATGTTTGTATTTATCAAAGAAACGGTTATTGACGATTATGCAAATATTTCAGGTTCCAGTGAGGATTTTTCTTCACAGATGGGTGAACTTGAAAAGAATATGGGCGAGTTAAAAGGTATGTTAAAAGACTATAAAGTGCTCATTACTGATATTTCAGAATCGGTAGATCAGATTGGTGAAGCTATAAACGATAATGTGAAAGAAATTGAAAGCATTGCAAGTAATATTAGTATACTTAACGAAAATATAGATGGGGTATCTTTGGCATCCGACGTTTCAAAAGATGCAGCGGAAGAATTACAGTCTGTACTTTCTACATACAAGTTTTAGAAAATATTCAGAAGAAGCTACTGCATAAATATATGAGTATTACATGACGGAATGAGCAGTCAATACACGAGGCTGTTCATACCGTGTGGTTATCATTAAATAATAAAGCATAAATAGAATAAAAAGACTCTCAATTTACATAGAATTTAAAAAATGTATATTTTGGGAGTCTTTTTCTATGGATGAAGGTTTTGAAAATGAAAAGCTAGCACCAGGTTTAAGCGTTGCATTAGAAATTAATAAACGTTTTGGAGAACTGTATCCTTTTGATGGGGAGGAAAATGGAAGATGGGAACTTTTGGTGAAGTATAATGGTGATTTAAAGAGTTTAGAAAAGTTATATGATTTTCAGGCAGAGGAATTGTTGTTTGGATATGCAATTGTATTTATTTCCCCGGAAAATATTCCAATGTTTGCAAATTTAAAAAACGTAGAATATATCGAACTACCAAGGAGACTTTGGCCCGGAGTGGTAGAAGGAAAAAGGGATAGTTGTTTGAGCATTTCAAATGAAATTATGGGAAATAATACTAAATTAAGTGGGGAAGGAGTAATTGTGGCAATTATTGATACCGGTGTGGATTATACACATCCTGATTTTCGTAACGAAGATGGTTCTACAAGAATATTGGCATATTGGGATCAAACGCTTCAAGGAAAGATGGAAAATGATATAACGGATGCTACAATAGGTAATAGTACATCAAGTAACCTGATTATTGGAAAAGTACCAAGGGAAGCACCGCCAATTGGATATTACTTGGGTGTTTTGTTTACAAAGGAAGAATTGGATGAAATACTTCAACAGGGGAACGGTTATATAGGAATTAAGCCTTCCAGAGACTTTTCAGGACATGGAACACATGTGGCGGGAATTGCCTGTGGAAACGGAAGATACAGCAATGGAGTTAATAGTGGTGTGGCAGGAAAAGCAGATATGCTTGTAGTGAAAATCGGAGATATAGGCGGGGTATCCTTTCCGAGAACCACGAGAGTATTAGAAGCTGTGACATGGTGCGTTCTTTATGCGGAACAAGTTGGTAAACCAATTGCTATTAACATTAGTTTTGGCAATAATTCCGGTTCCCATACGGGGCAGGATTTGATTTCTTTATATCTCAATCAAATATCCATGCGATGGAAAAATAGTATTTGTGTTGGAAGTGGCAATGAAGCCACCAACGGACTTCATAAAAAGATTTATCTGGAAAAGAATAGTGAAGAACAGATAGAATTTAGCATTGGAGAAGAAACGGGAAGTGTTTCCATGAAAATCTGGCTGAATTTTCAAAATGAATGGGAGTTGTATCTGGAAAATTATAACGGAAATCGTTTTTTTATTGATGGCAAAAGAACGGATATTATGCTATGGGAATTGGAGGATGTCATTGTATTTATCAATAATAATATTCCAACACCGTTTCAGAAACTTCAGGAAATTTATATACAGTGGATTGGCAAGGAAAGTAGATTAAGAGAAAGCATATGGAAACTTATATTTCGCGAAATTCGTATTACGGATGGAAGAGTAGATGCGTGGTTTGCTGAAGGGGAAAAATTGCAGGGGCAGACTCGTTTTCTGAATCCAAGTGTAGATACAACTCTTACAACTCCATCAAGTGCAGACAGAGTAATTACTGTTGGGGCTTATGATGATTCTACACAGCAGATGGCACCCTTTTCTGGGCGTGGATATACGAGAAATGACATGCAAAAGCCGGATATCGTTGCTCCGGGGGTAAATATTTTATCTGTAGCTGCAAATGGCGGATATACAACGAAAAGTGGAACTTCCATGGCGACACCTTTTGTGACTGGAGCAGCGGCTCTATTGATGGAATGGGGGATAGTTCAAAAAAATGATGTTTATTTGTATGGAGAAAAAATAAAGGTATTTTTAAGCAAAGGAGCTGTTCCAATTCAGAATACCGTGCCGAATAATCAGCAGGGATATGGAAAACTCTGTCTTAAAAATACCTTTCGTTTTATTCTGTAAGTAACGATTGAATTTCTTTCATAAGTAAATCAATTTCAATTGGTTTTGAAATATGGCCGTTCATACCGGCGTGTATTGCCTTAATCTTATCTTCAGCAAATGCGTTTGCAGTAAGAGCGATAATTGGGATAGTAGATGCATCAGCTCGGTCAAGATCGCGAATTTCTTTGGTTGCCTGATATCCGTCCATTTCCGGCATATTGATATCCATAAGAATTAGGTTATAGGTACCGGCAGGAGCAGAACTGAATTTTTCTACTGCATCAATTCCGTTTACTGCAAGTGAAACAGTTGCATTGTACAGTTTCAACATCTCCACAGCAATTTCAGCGTTGATTTCATTGTCCTCAGCCATAAGAATATGAGTGCCGCTTAAATCATAATTGTCTGAGTCTTTGGATGCCTTAGAAGCAGTTTCGTGTAGTGTCTCACGCTGAGCGATGGTAGGTATGTCAAACTGTAATACAAAGTAGAAAGTAGAACCTTCACCAGGAGTACTCTTTACTTCGAGTTTTCCACCTAACATATGTACAAAATCTCTACTGATGGTAAGACCTAATCCGGTTCCACCATATTGATTTACAATGTGGTCCTCCGCCTGTTCAAAAGCAGAGAAAATCTTTTTACGTCCTTCTTCGGAAATACCAATACCCGTATCTGAAATGGAGAACTTAATCTCTGCAGTAGAATCTGTGTTTGACAGTTCTTCGATAGCGAGAGTAATTGTTCCGTCTTCAGGAGTGAATTTTAATGCATTTCCTAAAATATTGATAAGTATTTGAGACAAACGAAGAGAGTCACTGATGATTTCGTTTGTTTCAAAGTTGCTATTGATTACAAAATTTACTTTCTTTTCAAGAGCTTGTGGTCGAATCATTGCTTCTGCACGCCCAATAATATCAGAAAGTAAAATTGGTTCTTTGTTTAGTTTCATTCTGCCGCTTTCGATTTTGGAAACATCCAAAATATCGTTAATTAGGCTTAATAAATGTCTTGATGAAGAATCAATTTTTTGCAGATAATCTCTGGTCTTTGTAGGAGAGTTCAGGGATTTCTGTGCCAATTCAGCCATACCGATGATAGCATTCATCGGAGTACGGATTTCGTGAGACATATTTGACAGGAATGAACTCTTTGCCTGACTTGCACTGTCTGCATTAAGTTTGTTCTGAGCACTGTTAATAAGTCTGGTTGCCTGTTCTAAGAAATATTTGTCTGAATCCGTCCATGGGAATTTTGCATTATCCTTCTTGTAAAGAATAATACCTTTGTATTTTCCTTCTGATATAAGAGGGCAAGAAAGAACGGAAGAATTAAAGATAGGGTATTTATCCATTAATTCGTTGTATAAATCCTCATCTTGGTCTTTCTTTAATAGAAGGAAACATTCGACATCTACAATTTTATTTGTTATAAACAACTGTTGGAACATTTTAGAATGTTCCGGAAGAATATGAAAGCTGTTTGAAAGAGAATCTTCGGTATCAATTTGATGCCATTGATAATTTATGTTTATCATAGACTGTCCATATACATTCTCTAACAAATATATATGAGAAAGTCCGAAACGTTTACCAACCTGCTCGATTACCATTCGTAAACCACTCTTTAAGTCTTTTGTTTCTTCAATCAGCTCTGACATTGTATTGAAGAAGGAATTAGTATTCATCCATTCCTGAAGGTTGTCAGATGGTCGTAAAATCAAATCATCGTACATTCTTTCCACATCTGCTATAGAAGCATTATCTGAAGTAACATCCGTAGGCTGTAACTTAAGTCCTTGAAGTGCTTTTGGAAGCAATTGCTTAAATGGCAACTGATCACAAACTGTAATAGTTTCACACTTTAAGTGCTTGATGGAACCTTCACCAATATAGAGTTTCCTTAAGGCTTTTGAAAGGGAAATGGATAATGCCTCCAAGTCTTCAGATGTAATATCTTCAATGTAGATGACAAAAATAGCACCTTCATATCGACTTGCCATAGCCTCGTTTGGTAAATACTGTCTTATGGTATCAGCCATGTTTCGAAGAACCATTTCTCCAAATACATGCCCGTAGTTCCTTAATATTGAGAAATAATTTGTAGCGTTAAGAACTAAAACACCATGATTTTTGAGAATATGCTCAGATAACCGGACATAGTCTTCCATGGTTTCAAACAGGTAAAATCCGGTAATACGGTCCTTATGTTCCTGTTCTAATTTTTGTTCCTGCTCCAGTTTTGCTTCTGTAATATCGTGAAGCTTTCCAATTACAGTTGATAAATTTCCTTTTTTATCATAAATATTTTTTCCTTCAAATTGCATCCATATAATGCGAAGATTACCATTTTCATCTGTAATTTTCAGACGATGCTCTGAAGGGGATTCTAATTGACCTTTCATCATGCGTTGGAACATTCTGGTAACTGAATGATGATCTTTGTAAATGTGTCGTATATAGTTTGTAAAGTTTACAATGAGACAATTCTCATCTTCCTCAAGACTATCATAAATAAAAAATGGAACGGATGATGAAAACTCATCCATAATGGCATCATATTCAATAATAATATCTGAAGTGCTTTCTACAGCAATTCGGAAACGCTCCTTCTCTTTTGTTACTTCAGTAATAAGGTTATTTTGAAGGTTTAAATATGTATCAAAACGCTTTAACAGATACAATAACGTAATCTGAACAATTGCTATCTCAAATGATAATCCTACGAAAAATCCCCAAAATGCTTGTTCTGGCGTAGGATATGATTTGGAATATAGACGGTCAAAATTTGTCTTTGTACTAAAATACAACGAAAGTATCATGCTTATGTATTGTAAAATACTAACCTGTATTGTAAGTTTTTTGTCGAAATATAAACAACTCAGAGTTGGGATAAATGCATACATAAGCCAAACAGGCGAACCAACAAAGTATGCAATGATAGCAACCATGGTTGTTAAATTAAATATGGTATAGTACATAAATACATTATACTTTTTGAAAAATACATAAAGAGAAATTGGTACAAAATTAAATAGAATAAATACAAGTAAGAGGGCAATAACAAAATTGTCTTCAAAGAAGAAAAATCCAAGAGAATTTAAAAGAATTGCAAGCGGAATAAAAGGAGATGTAAATACTAAAATAAGAAATACAAATCGATTTATAGATGCTGTATTTTGTACTTTAAATTGCAATAGACTATCCTTTGAATTCATCCTGTTTCCCTCCTTTCGTAAATTCGAAAATGTGAGTATTTTGACTCTTTACTTCATTATACATGAATATTAGCAATATATCAAGTAAAAGCTTCCAAAAAATTGCAACTGCGGCAACACCTTAACTAGGTAAA
>CADBNB010000134.1 GCA_902795895.1 uncultured Lachnospiraceae bacterium
GATATGAATCTGATTTGTTGTGTTCCAGTATGTATCTGATAGAAGAAGCCGGACACGCTATTGTGATTGATCCCTGCAGAAATACGAGTATGATGTCAGGACTGCGGATAGATAAGATCATATTGACACACGAACATTATGACCACATTTCTGGTGTGAATATATGGAAAAAGAAAACGAAAGCATCGGTTCTTTGCAGTAAGGCTTGTGCAGGAAATATTCAAAATCCAAAAAAAAGTATGGCGGCGTATTTTGAAGTGCTTTGTGAGCTACAAACCTGGGTGAAGTTAGACCGTATACCACAAGCAGATTCAAGTTACACTTGTAAGGCGGATGAAACGTTCGAAAATGAAATGGATTTTTATTGGTATGGACATAGATTTAATTTATTTGAGTTGCCCGGACATTCGTTAGGAAGCATAGGAATACTCCTCGATAACAAATTCTTTTTTTCTGGCGACAGTTTAATTGAGAATAATACAATTGAGTTGCGCTTACCCGGTGGCAGCAGAAAACTGTGGGAAAGAATAGGTGACCCAAGGTTGGCGAATATTCCTAAAGGGGTTATGGTATGTCCAGGGCATTTTAAAGAGTATATTTATTAAAAAGGGGGGAAAGGGCTATGGCATTCTTCAAAAATAAAGGTATTGAGATTGCCGGAATTGCCTGTTCTGTTCCAGATAATTATGTTACTGTAGATAGTTTTAAAAATGTATTTGGTGACGAAATACCAAAAAAGTTTGCTGCTGGTACCGGCATCAAAGGTATGTACAAGGCGCTGCCTAATCAGACAGCAAGTGACCTAGCCTATGCAGCAGCTGAAAACTTGATTGAACATACTGGCCTTGATCGAAATGAAATTGGATTGATGGTATTGGTAACACAATCTCCGGATTATCGTAGACCTTCCAGCGCTAGTGTTGTTCAAAAGAGGTTACATTTATCTTTGGACTGTTCCTGTATGGAGATTAATCTTGGTTGCTCGGGATTTGTTTATGGTATTCAGACAGCTATGAGTATGTTAAATGCTTCTGATGAGAAATATGCTCTTCTTCTTATGGGGGAGACGGCATCTAAATTGGTCAATCCAAAAGATAAATCCATTGTGATGATGTATGGCGACGCAGGTGCTGCAATTTTGCTAAAAAAAACTGGCAGAGATGTTGTTTCCACTACTCTTTTGCGTAGTGATGGTTCTAGATTTAAAGCTATTATTCTACCTGCAGGTGGATTTCGGGATATGAATCCGCCTAAAGAAAGATTTGTTTGCGGGGATGGTATTGAACGATCTTTGTATGATATTTATATGGATGGAACTGCTGTTTTTTCTTTCTCTATTACTGATGTTCCTAAAGCATTACACGACTATCTAAAATATACAGATACAACGGTTGAAGACTATGATTTATTCGTAATACATCAGGCAAATGAGTTTATATTAAAACAACTCATCCGAAAATTGAAATTGAAAAAGGAACTAGTCCCTATTTCGTTAGACCGCTATGGAAATACCGGGGGCATTTCAATTCCTCTTACTTTATGTGATGTTTACGGAAAGGAATCAAATAAAGATGAAATGAAGAAAGTGTTGATGAGTGGTTTTGGAATAGGGCTTTCTTGGGGGGTTATCGGCTTATCAATAGATATAACAAAGATATTTCCAATTTTTAAAACAAAAGACTGGTATGAAGAGGGTAAAATTACAGCGAAAATGCTTGTGTAATTATTAAAAATTATGGAGGTTTTTTGGGATGTTAGATTTTTGTAAAATGAAAGGTAAGCATGTATTGATAACCGGGGGTGGTTCTGGTATTGGGCGTCAGACTGCGATTGTGTTGGATGAACTAGGGGCCAAGGTAACTTTGATTGGTTCAACAGAAAATAAACTCATAGATTCTTTAAGTTTGTTAAAAGGAAAAGAGCATTCTTTTTATGTGACAGATTTGTCTCAAATTGACTTGATAGAGCCGTTACTTTTAAACATAATTAAAGAAAAAGGAGGTTTTGATGGTTTTGTACATTCGGCTGGAATTGTAAAGAATCTCCCTCTTGTTAATTATAAGTTTGAACGACTTCACAAAATAATGTTGGTTAATTTTTATTCTTTTTTTGAGATTGTACGTATATTAAGTAAAAAAGGGCGTTTTAACAGTGGTATGAGTATTGTAGGGGTTTCATCTGTTGCTGCTACACAGGGAGCAACTGCCCAAGCTGCTTACTCAGCGTCTAAGGCAGCAATGAATGGTGCTATGCGCTCGCTAGCAAAAGAATTAGGAGAAAAGGGTATTCGGCTGAATACTGTA
>CADBNB010000135.1 GCA_902795895.1 uncultured Lachnospiraceae bacterium
CTTTGCTACACCGTTAACCTTAACCTTTACAGATTTTACGTTAGATTTCCACATCTTGTTATTTCTTCTATGTGAGTGACTCACCTGGATACCAAAGTGAGCTCCTTTTTCACAAATTGCACATTTAGCCATCGAAAGCACCTCCTTACGCTTATTATGCACTACTGTAATGCAGTGCATCAAACAAAACTCATTTTATCAAAAAATCATATAGAATGCAAGAAAAATTTACATTTTTTTATTGTTCCTGTTTTTTATCAGTGAAATCTGAAGTATAATCTATATTTTCTTCCTTGCCTGTCAAAAACTTATTAACAAATTCAGGAACCATATCAAGGATTTTTGTCAAACCATCCTGGTTCTTAATATTCACAAGTTTTGTAGTACCGTTTTGAATTACTAAAACTGCACTAGGTGTCATGCTTCCGCCTAATCCGCCGGCTGCATTTTTCTTCTTTTTATCCTGATTAGCAAAAGCTCCGGCCCCTACACCAAAACTTACATCCACCAAAGGCAGAATAATCGTTCCATCTTCGAAACGAACAGGTTCACCAACTACTGTTTTTGTAGTCATAAACTGGTCTAAGCCCTGAAACAATGACTCTACTGTTTTTCCCAAATTATTATTTTCTTCCATCAAAATACCCTCCTAAATTCTTCGAAACGTTCCTTTGCTGCCTTAAAATTCTTGTCAAACCACACGTTAAGGAACAATCGCAACAGATAAGAAATCCGAATTCTTCCTTTCGCCATCAAATCTACTTCCAAAATCTCCTGTTCAAACTCCGGATAAATCTTAGGCAAAGCTCCCGTTAAACCATAAATAACAGAAATCACTCCTAGTATCTTTCCTGTGTTTGCAGGATTTGACATACCAAACCTAACAAAACCTTTCCACTTTCTCGGCAAAATATGTCCGAATAGACGTTTTAACGCGTCAAGTATAACATTCTTTCCAGCTTCCGTCTCAGAAGCATTCAAAAACTCCCACACCTGACTCACCTTATCTGACAGTTTTTCTTCTCCATCACTTACATTTTGCCACATTTCTTTACATTTGTAAAATACTGATTTTACAACGTTGCATATTTTTTCAAAAAAACTTTTTATCTTATATTTAACTTTTTCATTAAATGGAACTTTCATTTTTTCAAAAGTCCTATTCTCATCTTCCTCTTTCGTCTGCTCTATCAAGGAATTATTCTGACTGTTTTCTTCTATAGTCAAAGTGTCATTCATTTTATCTGACAATTTCGCATTTTCTTCATCTATAGATTTCTCGTTTTTTTCTTTCTCTTCTATTATTTCATCAATAATTTCATATTTATCAACTTCAATCTTTTCTGTTTCTGGCTCTTCTCTAGTGTTTTTTGCCCCATCAAAGACCTCTGCTTCCAGTTCTTTTCCGGTATTTTTTGTCTCATCAAAGACCTCTGCTCCTATTTCATCTTCCTCTGTTTCATCCTTATCTTCTGAACTATCGCTTTTTATAAACGGAAATCCAAAAATTCTCACAACATAGGCTAAATCCTCTTCATAAGATACTTTCGCTGAAATAGCTCCTAAAAGCCAACGAATCTTTCCCTGAAATCTTAGTTTTTCTTCAGGTTCTTTCTTTAACACCAACCGATACCTGATTGGCACAAATAAAACAGCAAGAAGTAACAATAACACAATACCAAGAATACTAAGCAGTACAATACCTATTATCTTTAGTATAAACAAAACCATGTGCAATTATATCACTTCCCCTCTGCATTACTACTAATATCCTCTCAAAAATCAGGCTTAAAATGACACCTTAAGAACATTTATGGTTAACTCACAATACACTTTTCTTAAAATCCATTTTCAAAATACTCTCTGATTTCAAAAGAATTTGTCTCCTCAAATACCTTACTAACAATTGCAGCCGCCATTATTTTCGCCTGCTGTCTGCTGCTTGCTACTCCTAAAATGTATATATTACACTTTTGATAATATTCTAATAACAATTCATTGATATTAATCACATCTAACAAATTTTTCTCATTGGATGCGTATGTTACAGCAAATACAGGATACTGAATCCGTCTTTTTCCTACCCTGTCACGAATATGCTCTACCGTATGTTTTGTTATACCATCCAAAAACAAATCTGTATACCACTGAACCATAAGTACCTCATTTCCCGTTTCGAAAAAACACGAAGCATCAAAAAAACAACTATTAAGCTAACAAACAAATATCAATAATCCTGCAATTAGACTACTCTTCACCATTCATAATGGACTCAATCAAACAAATACTAGCCTGTCGTTCCGCCACATCACTACATCTTCCAAGGGTATCCTGAATATAGCTTTCCACCTCTTTTGATGATGTGAAAAATACAGGAAATTTGCTAAGTGTAGAAGCAATAATGGCACGGGTTACACTAATCTCATTGTTAGCAAAACGCTCTTTTAGTTTTTCAATTAACTTATTTGTTTCTGATGTAATGTAAGCCTCGTCTGCAATTTCCACATTCTGTTCTTCCTCAAAATCCACAAAAGTTCCTGCTGAAGAAACCAACTGCTGCAATACCAAAAGACGCTGAAAATCCTTGTTAATACCAAAATCAAACAACTCTTTTTCATGTCCCATTGCAATGTTTGAAAGAACCGTCTCCATCTGCATCATCTCTTCCACAAGAGCTTCTTGTCTACCTTCTGTCGCTGTAAGTTTATTTGAAGTTTCTTCTGATACAGGGTTAAAATTACCTTCTTCCCAAACATCATAAATATCTTTTACAATTTCAAGACATGCTTTATTACTCTCCGAAGCATACTCCTGTTTTTGTTTTGATGCCACAAAGCAATAGAGGCTGTTAAGGAGACTTTGAATTCCTACATACGCATCTGCCACTGCTGAAATATACTCTGAATAATATTCTAAATCCTTGCATAACTCTTTAAATTCAGCTTCCGACATATCCGATACTTTCTCGCTGCAAATTTTCTCTGAAAACTCGGAAAGCTCAGTCAAATATCCTTCTACTTCCTCTGCCTCATAAAGCATGGCACTACTTTCTAACATATAGACAAATCGCTCTACAGAATCCTTTTCAGAGCCTACATACACTGACATACTGTCTTCAATCAACTGAAAATACTTAGATCTTGCCATTCGAACCGGCAATTCTCCTAAAATCTCACGAATACGTTCATTCACAATGGCATTGTCCTCACCACTAAAAATAAACTGACATACCTTACGAACAAAAGTATCTACATCAGACACTGGATAATCCTTTTGGAATTTCAACTCCATTCGATTAACCACATGTTCATAAAGAGCCAATCGGTCCGTATACATGGTAAGCAGTTTCATCTTTTTAATAACTTCTTTTCTGCATTCAGAAATGACACTAAGAATTTCTTCTTTCGTATCAGCACTACATTCATCATTTATAAATACGCGGGAAATCACCTGCTCAATCTTCTCAAGCACCTCATCCATATCCCAGTTGTTTTTTCCTGCTTCCTCCTGAAGC
>CADBNB010000136.1 GCA_902795895.1 uncultured Lachnospiraceae bacterium
AGAATTGAAGAAGAAGTGCATCGCTTATTTCCAGAAGCAAGAACTCTTCGCCTAGATAGCGATTCTGCGAAGATTAGAGCAAGAATTCCCCATATAATTGAGCAATTTAGGCAGCAAAAAGCCGATATTTTAATTGGTACACAAATGATTGCTAAGGGCCACGATTTTCCCAATGTCACTTTAGTAGGCGTTGTTTTAGCAGACATTGGTTTATCTTTGCCTAATTATCGTTGCAACGAAAGGGCCTTCCAATTGATTACCCAAGCTGTCGGTAGAAGCGGAAGAAGTGATAAAAAAGGAAAAGCTATCATTCAAACCTACAATCCCACTCATTACGCAATCACTAGAGCGGCAGCTCAAGACTATGATTTATTTTATAAAACAGAGATGGAAATGCGTCGCATTCAATCATTCCCTCCCTTTACTTATTTAGCGAGTATTACCGTATCAAGCAATAACGAAGAGTTAACTATTGAAGGCATTTATGGCGCTATTGATTTTCTTAATAATGAATTAGGGGATGAAGTGGTGGTTTTAGGACCAACAACTCCATATGTTCCATATCAAGGAAATAAGATAATTCGTTCTGCTTTATTAAAGTATCGTCAACCAGATTTAGTGCGCCCAGCTTTAACCAAATTAAACGATAGATTTGCTAAGAAGAGTCAATTTTCTTTGATAATTGACATCAATCCATACAATTTCTAATATAAAAATTGATTTTTATATAATATAATATGCCTTGAGGTAATTTTTTTATGATTACAATTACAATTTATGGTTTAGATCAATTCGTCGTCGGGCGTCTTTCCCGAGAGCTCACTCCATTAGTGGCTAAATTATATGAAGTGAGTGAAGATGATGTTAGTTTCATCGCTCCTCAAGTGATGGTGTTTCATAACGGCACTGAACAAACTTCTTGGAATATTTTGATTCATGTTCACGCTCCACAAAAAGCAGCTTTAGTGCAAGATCAAATGGCGGATTTACTCCTCAATGGAATTGGTGATGTTGCTATTCATAAAGCCATTGAATTTTATTATTTCCATCAAGATGATCGCTACACCAAAATTAATGAGGCCTATCCCCGCTATATCACCGAAGAAAATATTGTTGGTGTGGAAGAAGAATATCCTGAAGATATCGAAGAAGGTGAAGGCGATGATGAAATATTTACCGGCGATATCTTTAAAGGATTTGAAGGAAAATAAAATATGAAAAGATTTCATGCCGCGCATAATGTTTTAACCAAAATATTAAACGAAAGCATTTCGTTTTCTTTAGCTATGCGGCTTGAATTCAAAAGTGATAAAAATAAAACAATCAACCGTCATGATGTCTCTGCTTTAGTTGGTTGCTCTTTAAGACATCATCTTATTTTTAATAAGCTCGCTAAAGAGCAATATCCAGAAATTAGTATCGATCAATTTGCCTATTTTTCTTTAGCCTTATCTAATTATTTATTTGTTAAGGTATTGGAAATAGAAAAAGCAAATAAAGAATTAGAACGTTTATCTTCTTTACAAGGATTAACTAGTTACATCAAATCATTAAATCCTAAAGAATTAATTCCTGAGGAAGATAAAAAAGATGAAGACCTTTATTTATCTTATAGATATAACACACCTTTATGGCTTGTTAAGATGTGGAAAAAACATTATAAAGATGATGTTTATTACCGCTTATTAAGAAGTAATAGCAAAGCCCCAAGCAAATTCTATATGGCCAAAGATGAATATGATTTTTCTAATGGATTTATAAAAAGCAAAGTAGAAGGCGTATATAAAAAAGTTAGTAAAGACAAGATTGATATTTCTAATTTACTTATTGCTAATCCCGTTTATAAGTATGCGATTGATCAACTTGATATCGATACAATTAGAGGCTTATTAATTTATAGCGAAGTTTCTAGCCCAATCATCAATCATTTATATGGCAAAATCAATAAATTCAGTCATCTTGATTATTTAGCAGGAACACAAGCTGCCTTCTTTGAAGGTAAAAAGCAAATTGAAAATCTTGCTCTTTCAGGCGCAGCCATTTATGAATGTCCTAGCTCCGCAATTATTACAGCGGTTGCTAATCCTGTTCATACAGTGATTGTATTACCGAATAATTCCAATTATTCACAATTAAGAGAAAGACCAGACTATTTCTTGAATATCAAACAAGAAGATTTAGATGGTTTTATTGAAAATGAATTAAAAACCCTGCAAAACGCCGCTAATTTCGTAGAAGATGGTGGCTCATTATTATATCTTGTGGATACTATCTCCAAAAAAGAATCCTATAATTTGATTAATTCTTTTGTGAAAGAACATGAAGAATTCATCGTCAAAGAGCAAAAACAATTTTTACCATGCAATTCATTAGGTACTTCTTGCTATTTTGCCATTTTAGAAAAGAAAGGACCATCTCGTGATTAATCTATTTGGTTTAACTTTAGAAAAATTACAAGATTTGATGGTCGCGGAAGGGCAAAAACCTTATCGCGCTATCCAACTTTTCACTTGGATTTATGAAAAACACGCTACTAGTTTTGATGAGATGAGCGATA
>CADBNB010000137.1 GCA_902795895.1 uncultured Lachnospiraceae bacterium
AGGCGCGGGCAATGCTACTACAGCATTGTCCCAGCTTATAAACTCAAAGATAGATATGACGGTTCCTAAAGTTGAACTTTTGGATTTTCCAGCATTGGCTGAGGTCGTTGGATCTGCTGAGCAGCTTGTAGTTGGTATACTATTGAATTTAAGTGAAGATATCGAAGGCATGATGATGTTTATGATGGAGCAGACAGCTGCTCGCCGCGTTGTAAACAAATTGATGGGGAAAGAATTGTCAAATGATGAAGCATTTGATGAAATGGAATTGTCTGCGTTAAAGGAGATTGGAAATATTATTGCGGGAGCATATTTATCATCTCTTTCTACGTTGACTCATTTAAGTATTACCGAATCTGTTCCGTATATGGCAATTGATATGGCTGGTGCAATTTTAAGTGTACCTGCGATTGCGTTTGGAGCATTGGGTGATAAGGCGTTATTGATAGAATCCGAGTTTAATCAGGCTGAGTACTCTGTGAATGGATTCTTTATTTTGATTCCTACCGAGGAGTCCTATGGAAGAATACTTACTTCCCTGGGAATATAGGTGATTTTCATGGGAAAAATGATTCGTGTGGGAATGGCGGATATGAATGTCTGTACTGCACCGGATGCAATCACGACGCTAGGTTTGGGGTCGTGTGTTGGTATTGTGTTGTATGATAAATCCACCAAAATAGCTGGAATGGCACATGTGATGTTACCTGATAGTACTCAGATTAGATGCAATGAAAACGTGGCAAAATTTGCAGATACCGGAATTGATGCTTTGATAGAAATGCTGGCAAAAATGGGTGTGCCAAAATCACGTTTAGTTGCAAAAATAGCAGGGGGAGCACAGATGTTTGCAATGTCTAGTGAGAATTCTTTATTATGTGTTGGAAAAAGAAATGTTGAAGCGACAAAAGAAAAACTTAGAAGTCTGAATATTCGAATAGTAGCAGAAGATACGGGGGATTCTTATGGTCGAACTATAGAGTTTTACCCGGAGACGGGGGAATTGTTGATTAAGAGGGTTGGAAAGGAACCTAAAGTTATTTAGG
This sequence comes from uncultured Lachnospiraceae bacterium, assembly GCA_902795895.1. Classification (GTDB taxonomy): domain Bacteria; phylum Bacillota; class Clostridia; order Lachnospirales; family Lachnospiraceae; genus CAG-411. The sequence continues at coordinate 1,047 of CADBNB010000137.1, forward strand.
AGACAGAAAGAAGAGGAGTGCAAAAGTGAAAATTAGATATATTCCTGCTGGTGTAGCACTTTTAGCCGGGGCAATTACATGTTTGATATGTATTATGAGAGGGTATGATGTTACTTATAGTTTGGAAACATTATTACTTGTGTTGTTGATTTTTACATTTATTGGCATTAAATCACAACAAGTAATCATAAATATTATGCATGAACAGCAGATAATGGAAATGGAAAAAATTAGAAGAGTAGAATTTTTAGAAGCAGAAAGACTTCGAAAGATTCAGGAAGGGGAAGATGAAGAAGAGGAAGAAGAATATGATGAGGATAGCGACGAGAGGGAAGACGATGATCAGGAGTAATAAAGAAAAGATAGAGGCGTCTTGGGAGGAACTATATGAACGAAGAAAGTAAGAATAAATTATGGGAAGAATATGGAAAAAGTCATTCTCCACAATTAAGAGAACAAATTATTATTGAATATGCAAATTTAGTAAAAATTGTTGCAGGAAGACTTGGAATGTATTTAGGTTACACTGTGGAGTATGATGATTTAGTTGGGTATGGAACCTTTGGTTTGATCGATGCGATTGATAAATTTGATTTAATGAAAGGCGTTAAGTTTGAAACTTATGCCAGTTTACGTATTCGTGGCGCAATTTTAGATCAGATACGAAAGATGGACTGGATTCCTAGAACATTAAGACAAAAACAAAAGAAAATTGATCAGGCTTATCAGAAGCTTGAATTAGAAAAAGGACGTAGTGGAACAGAAGAAGAAATTGCCGCAGAAATTGGAATTACTACGGAAGAGTTGGTAAACTGGCAAAATCAGACAAAAGTAACAAATTTAATTTCTTTAGATGAATTTCTTGAACAGGGCGCTGAGGTTCGTATGGATACGTTGTCAAATTCTCAGTTTGAACAGCCGGAGAGAGTCATGGAAAAGGAAGAAATGAAGCAGATTTTGCTTGAAACATTGCAACAGCTTACAGAAAATGAACGTAAGGTGATTACTCTTTACTACTACGAAGATTTAACACTGAAAGAAATTAGTCACATTTTGGAAGTATCAGAATCTCGAGTTTCACAGTTACATACGAAAGCACTTCAAAAAATGAGACAAAAGCTTGGAAGTAATATGGAGATGGTATGGTAGAAATCCGATAGGGAGTGGGGGACCGTTATGCGATATAAAAATGGCTTTTTTCAGATTGTGCACAAGGATGGAGGAACATTTGTAAAACTATTTCCACCAGTGGAAGGTGGAGAAAAAATCGATATTAATGATATACTCTATTATTTGAAACGCATTAAGATTGATATTAATGTAACGTCATTAAATAAAGTAATAGAAGAGATGGGAGATACCCCGGTGGAACATTTACTTGTAAATGAAGAAAGACTTCCTGAAAATGAATGCATGGAATTGACAGTTAGCCCAGATAAGACAAAAGCTATTGCGCGGTTTTATCCACCATCAAGCAAAGGGAAACTAATGACTCGTGAAGATATTCTTAGCGATTTGGAACATCATGGAATAAAATTTGGTGTAATTGAAAGAAACATTGATATTTATTTGAAAGCGAGACAATTTTGCACGGATTTTGTGATTGCAAAAGCGAAAAAACCTATACAAGGAAGAGATGCAGTTATTACATATCATTTTGAAGTAGATAAAAAATCTGTGCCAAAGATTAATGAGGATGGTTCTGTTGATTTTCATAGGGTGGATAATATGAATCATATAGAAGCAGGTGCCTTGCTTGCTACTTTGAAACCGGCAGTCAAGGGGAAACCAGGTACAGACATATATGGAAAAGATATAAAACCTAGAAAGGTTATCGTAAAAAAATTACAACATGGTAATAATATTCACTTGTCAGAGAGTGGTTTAAAGATGTATAGTGATGTGGATGGGCATGTGCAGCTTACAGGAGAAAAAGTTTTTGTGTCCAATACATACGAAGTTCCGGCTGACGTAGGAACTTCTACAGGTGATGTTTCATATGAAGGAAATGTTCATGTGAAAGGAAATGTAATTACAGGCTTTAAAATTGAAGCAAAAGGTGATATTATTGTAGATGGTGTTGTAGAAGGGGCAACATTAATCGCTGGTGGACAGATTATTCTAAAGCGAGGAATTCAGGGAATGAATCGTGGTGTACTTCGTTCAGAAATGGATATTGTTACGAAATTTATTGAAAACTCCGAAGTGTATGCAGGTGGTGATGTTAAAACAGATGCGATTATGCATAGTGATGTCAGTGCAAAAGGTGATGTAATATCAACAGGTAAACGAGGACTTATCATTGGAGGAAATATTCATTCAGAAGGAAATATATCCATGAAGGAAGCTGGCTCTGAAATGGGAACTAAGACTATATTGGAGATTGGAATGGATCCTGCGTTATTGGAGGAATATCAGTCTCTTGAAAAACAAATCGATTCAATGAATGAAGAAATCGAAAAGTTTAGTAAGACCATTGGTATGTATGGAAGTAAGATAAAAAAAGGAGAAAAGCTTCCGGAAGATCGTTTGAAAGCTTATCAGGTTGCAAAGAAAAGTGTTGAGATTTTGCGTGAAAATATTGAAAATGCAAAAGAACGAACAGATGAACTGCGAGAGGAAATGGAGAGACATAACCAGGGAAAGATTACGATTTCCCAAGATGCTTATCCTGGAGTTAAAGTCACGATTAATAATGCAAATTATTTTGTGAAAAAGAAGATGTCCAGAGTAAAGTTTGTTAAGGATAAAGCAGCGATTAAGGTTATGACTGCTTAGAAGGAAGGTGTCATTATGCCTATTAGACCGATTGATTTAATTTCAATTGCACCAAGATCGCAAGAGGCATCCCAACAACATGTTAGTGAGCAGAATAGACTTCAACATGCACATGATAGCGCAGCTATGCAATTTGGAGAACATATAAAAGAGGAATCTGAATCAGTTGTTCGTATGGTAAAAGGAGAAAAAGCCAAATACCAATATGATGCAAAAGAAAAGGGGAAGGGACAGAAAAAGTCCGGCAAAAAAAAGAAAAAGCAGGATAATAAGGGGAAAAATAACGCTGAGCAGCGTGAAAACTTTGACATTAAGATTTAAAGGAGAAAAGATATGCAAATACAGTTATTGATGCTTGGTATTGGATTGATAGTTATTTTTCTTAGCATTATAATCACAGACAGACATGCTGGTAATACCTTTGAGGATGGTAAAGAAGCAGTTGATGAACAATTTGTTCGTCGTATTTTGAGAGAAAATGAAGATGCGATTAAAGATCGTATGTCAGAAATTTTAGATGGACAGGCAACTGAGTTGGTGGAAAAAGCCGATGAGCAGTTGGCGCATATTTCAAATGAGAAAATTATGGCTGTAAATGATTTCTCAGAACAACTTATTGATAAAATCGAACAAAATCACAAAGAAGTCGTATTTTTGTATGATATGTTAAATGCAAAAGAAGAAGAGATGAAGGAATTTGTTCAGGAAATCAATAAGTCTAAAGTTGTATTGGAAGAACTTGCAAATAAGGAACTTGAAAAACAGAAGATGATACAGCACAAGAGAATCCAAAAAGAATTGGAAAAGCAGCTTAGAAAAGAAAAAGAGAGAGAACGCCAGAAGATTGATTTGGCACAACATGGGATGTTGGTTGAGGAAGATAAGGAAGAAGAAAGTTTATCAATTGAGGAAAATGTCAGTGTTGCGCCAAAAGTAGTGACACAGATGACATCGCTTGAGCAGGAAGTTGAGGCAAATAAGGAAGAATTGGCTTCCATCAATGATGAACAAACAGAAGTGGAAAATAATACAACTTCGAATGATGACAATCAAAACCAAGTGATTTTAGATTTGTATAATGAGGGAAAGAGCATTATGGAAATTGCAAAAGTACTTGGTAGAGGACAGGGCGAAGTGAAGTTAGTTATAGATTTATATCAAGGAGCAAGATAAGAAGATGAAGGTTAGAGAAGTTATGTTAGGTGTAGGACTTGGGATGATTTTGGCGTCTTCTGTTTCCTTGGTGTCTACATCGGAAAATAAAAATATGTCAGATGATGAAATTAAGAAAAAAGCATTAGAATTAGGAATGGTAGAGAAGGAAGATGCAATGTCAGTTCTTGAAAAGAAGGAACAAGAAGCAGCTTCTCCTATCGCGGAAAGTAGTTCTCCAAAAGCAACGGTTGAAAAGGTAGTTGAAACATTAAATCCGACGGAAAGTGTTACGAAACAGCCGGAAGCAACGAAGAAACCTGCGGAAAGTACAAAACAGCCGGCTACAAAAGTACCAGCAACAGAAAAGCCAAAGAAGAACAATACATCTTATGTTACATTGTCAATACGTTCTGGAATGGTTTCAAGACAGATTGCCAGTACATTACAAAGTTTAGATGTTGTTGATGATGCTGAAGCATTTGATAAGTATATTTGTGATAATGGATACGGTTCAAGTATCAGAGTAGGCGTTTATAGAATTCCGGTAGGTGCAACTTACCAACAGATTGCGGAAATTATTACGAACTAGAATAAAAAATCCATCTTACGCATTGGTTATAAGTAACTACGCGTTGGATGGATTTTGTTTAGTTGGATTAAGAAATGCATAAAAAAGTCTTGCAATGAAAATAATATTGTGTTAAAATGGTGCAGTATGAGAAATTGCACGCAAAGTGATTTTTCTTTTGGTGCCGAAAGGTGAAAGGAAGAGTAGATCTTTGCGGAAGAAAACAACCAATGGAGGTATATTATGAGCGTTATTTCAATGAAACAGTTACTTGAGGCAGGTGTTCATTTTGGACATCAGACAAGAAGATGGAACCCTAAGATGGCTCCATACA
>CADBNB010000138.1 GCA_902795895.1 uncultured Lachnospiraceae bacterium
AAATGAACTGGCGGGAAACGGATTATTTTTAAGTTATTTGCAAGTGGTAAACAACTAACCCAATTAACAAACTAACTTAAAAGTTGCTCCCGTCACGAATTTAGGGATAAGAAAATGAAGAAAACCACAATAATGGATGTCGTTTTGCTTTTTATTGTGACTATGATGATTGCGTCAAACGCATTTGCACAAAACAGGCAAATCCTAACCGAGACCGAGCCTGTGCTAAACTATTTAAACGAGAAAGAAGGCACAATTACCTATCACTATTATTATGATGAGAACGAAAACAAGGTGATGCATGGCAATTGGACAAAGAAGGTAAATCAGATGGACCAAAAAGGTGAAGGATTCATGGAAACCAAAACAATGAACTATGTTGATGGAGTATTGCAAGGTGATTATTCACGTAATTATAAAGTAAAACAACCCATTGCATCACGATACATAGAGGAGCATGCCAAGGGAAAACTACAGGATGGCCTTCCTGTGGGTATTTGGGATCTGAAAAAGTATATAAACTGGGGAAACAGCAAAGAAAATTCTGATTATTTGATTAATATTGCTAACAATAGAATAGTTAGCCTATCATCAAAGTCTGATGGTACGGATTTCAAACGTGATAATGATGGAAAAGTATCTGGTTATTTAACTTTCAATAACGAAAAGCATATAATACAGAACGGCATTGTTAGCAATAAGATTTTAGATAAAAGAAGAAACTACATTCAGCCTACTCCCAAAGCAAAAGCATTAATCGACAAACTATTGAAAGGAGATGTTTCACAGCCAGAACTAATCGAAAACGGCTATTGTTTTTATAAATATGTGATGCATTTTTACGACAGAGTCGAACCTCTTTTGCCTGGTGAAATAGACAGGAAACGATTTGATAAGGATTTTATTGACCAAGAGAGCACGTACAGTTATCTTCGTCAAATACCTGATGGACAATTATACTCATTCGAAGAATGCAAAAAAAAATTAAATTGTCAGAAACATAATTTTTATGAGTTTACTGAATTATACAGTGACATGTTAGATGGTGATCAGGTTTTTTCCGACGATTGTTACATAAAAAAGGCTACAGCTGATTCTGTCGCAGAATATGTGGCCGAGATTTTTGAGCCCATATTGAATGATGTGATATCGAGTTTCAAAAACGCTAAAGACTTGGATGAAGTGCATAATCTATATAATGAGAACATAAAAATAATCAATCAAAAGAATACGAATAGGGGAGAGTACAAGCTTATTCAAGATGCATTTCAAAAAAGATGGAATGAATTATGGGGTATTCTTGACAATACAATGAGGGCGCAAACTGACCGCAAATCATTGGATTTATATTATAATACCTCAGTGCGTCATTGCTTAAAGTATCTTACTGAAGAAGCGGCGGCCTTTCATGAGAAAATCTATGAGGACAAGAGAAAAGAATTGTCAGAAACAAGACCATAACGTGAATGAGGCTAGTCCCTTTACGCAGAGTAACTTATGTGTTGAATGATTGAAAGCAAAATGTACTATTAAATAACCAAAAGTTGCGCCCGACACGAATTTAGGGATAAGAAAATGAAGAAATTAACTTTAATTATGTTGGCCGTCATTTCGATGGCATTGGTCTCCTGTGGCGGAGGCAACAAACACAAAACCCTTGCCGAAAGTGTTAGAGAAAGGGAAGAAAAAGAAAAGGCAGTATTAGATGCGAATTTATACGAGCCAGCTACTCCTGCCATTAATTACGGGAAAGCACTTCCTGATGAAAAAGATAGTTTTTTTTCATTAAGAGACTATTTCGAAGTAAAAAGTGTTGCTTTGTCTCAAACAGATGAAACAGCTGTTCCGAGTTATGTAATTGCTACTGTTACTCTTGAAGCGTTGGAAGATGCGCCGGAGGATTTTAATTATATTTATGGAAAAATAACCCTCTTTGATGAAAACATGCTGGAAATTAAAAGCGATGGCTCCGAATATAAAAGAACAGATGGAACAACAACGAACAGTAATGATTTTAAAAAGGGGGATGTTTGCAGATTATCTGCCAATATTCATTATCAAGAAAGAAACTTTGATGTACTTTCAAAAGCTAAATATGTACAGATTAACTATTTTAAAGGGTTTAAATATACAAAACAATAAAGAACAAAGCGTATGGCAAGAAGAATCATAAAAAACCAGTTTGTCTCCAAAGCCAATATCATCCTTTTCGGCACGGGCAATTCGGGCAAGACTACAACGCTAAGGATACTGTA
>CADBNB010000139.1 GCA_902795895.1 uncultured Lachnospiraceae bacterium
AAAGTGTGAAACAATTGGATATATTGGGATTTGACAGGAAAAATGAAAGTAAAGCAGAACAACAAATTTCGTCCTGGGAGGAAAAAGTGAATGAAATCGTAGAAACTACATTGGAACCAGAGAAGGAATGGGAAAGGAAGTAGTTGTATGTATAAAGTTGTGGAATGGATAAAAAAAGCGAAATCCATCGGTTATTGGAGAATTGGGGTGATTGTCGGGTGTGGAGTGTTACTTTTGATTCTTTCTGTGCCTGAAAAGGAAAAGTCTGTTACAAAAGCGGAAAATAATATACAAAAGACAGAAGAATTGTCTGGATACATAAAAGAAAAAGAAGAAAAGCTGGAACAAATGCTTTCTCAAATTGAGGGAGTCGGTAAAGTGAAAGTGATGATTACGGCAAAATCAACCAGGGAGCATGTAGTTCTTAAAGACGAGCCTTATTCAGAAAGCAGTTCTGAAGAAAAAATGCAGGACGGAAGTGGAACGGTTTCTACGGAAAAGAGTAGTCAGGAAAGCACGGTAATGAATGGAAGTGGAGAAAATGGAGATACTCCATATGTAACAAAAGATTTAGAGCCTGAGATTGAAGGTGTTTTAGTTGTGGCAGAGGGTGCCACGTCAAGTAAAATGATTTCTGAGATAAATGAGGCAATTGTAGCATTATTTTCTGTGCCGTCACATAAAATTAAAGTGATGAAGATGAGATAATTTTTCAAGCATCATCTTTTGTGCAAGGGGAAAAGTCATAGACTGGTTGTTTTATGAAGTGACTGGCTGGATAGCTTAAGGCAAAGCAGAAAAGATGGTTAGAAATGTTCTCTTGAAATTTTGGAATAAAAGACTTTGGGAGAACATTTGAAGCGGAATGGAGGGTATTATGAAAAGAATATTTCGAAGAAATCAATTGATTATCACAGGTTTGGTTATGCTGGTAGCTGTTGCCGGATACCTTAGTTTTTCAGAAAAATCAGCGTTGGAAACACTTGATTGGGCTGCGAATTCAAAAACAACAGAAAAACCAGAAAAAGAACTGACAACAGCGGAACTTGCGGAAGTGGATGAAACATCTGAAAATACGGAGGAAACGAAAGTGGGTGAGGCTGTACTTACCGGTGCCAAAGTGGAGGATGCTTTTTATTCAGTGAAGTTAGAACGTGAGCAGACCAGAGCAGAAAATAAGGCGATGCTTACGGAAATTGTGAATAACAAAAATGCAACGAAGGATCAAAAGGATGAGGCAATGAAATCCATGATGGAGATGAGTGCATTTGCGGAAAAGGAAAATTCGGCAGAAACTGTATTAAATGCAAAAGGGTTTGAGGGCGTAGTTGTGAGTCTTGCAAAGGATAATGCGGATGTGGTTGTAAAGCAGGAGACACTTAATGAAAATGAGCTGACACAGATTATGGATGTGGTGTCTAGAAAAACAGGTATATCCATGGATCATATTGTAATCAGTGTGTCCGGAAGTGAAAAAGAAAAGAAAGAGAAATAAACCCACATGTCAGTCTATAGACAACATTATGAATAAAAGTGGGATTACATTCTAATTATCTTGGAACGGCAATGTATATAAGGTGTTATATTTCAGAATTGGAAAAGAATGTAAGACACGGGTGGGATGTTGTATAAAAAAGAAAAAGAATTGATAAAAAAAATTGCAAAAATCAATAATTTTGATATAATATAATCATGTATGCATAATTATTCAAAAGTGGATGTGCAAAGTACTTGTACATCTCGTTGCCAAGGTATGCCGGGGGCGTATGGATGGCTGAGAGTAGGAGGTAAGTAAAGTGGCAAAAGATATGGAAAAAGCGTCAGCTTATAATTTATTAGATCAGGGTAGCGTAGGAGAGATTCGTATTGCAGATGAGGTTGTAGCTATTATTGCCGGTCTTGCTGCAACAGAAGTTGAAGGTGTTGCATCTATGGCAGGCAACATTACAAATGAATTAGTTGGTAAATTAGGAATGAAAAATCTTGCAAAAGGTGTTAAAGTCGAGATTAGTTCCGATTCAGTCATTGTAGACATGGCATTAAACATGGAATATGGTTTTAATATTCCAAAAACATCGGCAGCAGTTCAAGAAAGTGTTACAACTGCAATTGAGAATATGACAGGATTAAGAGTAGAAGAAGTTAATATTCGTATTGCCGGAGTTGTTATTTAAACCCACATGTCAGGTTGCTGACATCGATATGAATAAAAGTGGGTTTACATTTAAAAACAGCTGTTAACACAGCTGTTTCTGTATTCGTAATCCGCCCTAAAGGGCTACTTACTCATACAGTTTAAGTTTTCTTGTATCCAAACAGAATTACATGCAAGCATGCATTCTGATTTGTCTACGGAAAACGTTTTTAAAGTAAGTACTAAAGATAGGAGTTGTCATATATGACACGAAGAGAGTGTAGAGAACATTTAATGGTATTGCTATTTCAAAGAGAGTTTCATCTAGAAGAGGAAATTTCTGAACAGATTGATTACTATCTGGATAATATTATTGCTCCAAAGAGTGATGATATTATGTATATTAGAAACAAAAATGAAAAAATAGCAGAAAAATTAGATGAGATTGATATGCTGTTGGAACAGGTATCAGAAGGCTGGAAAGTAAAGCGCATGGGAAAGGTAGATTTATCCATTATGCGTTTGGCTGTTTACGAAATGAAATACGATGAAGAGATTCCTGTAAGCGTTGCTATCAATGAAGCAGTTGAAATTGCTAAAAAATACGGACAGGATAGTTCTCCATCTTTCGTGAATGGGATTCTTGCAAAAGTTGCAAAGAAGATAGAAGAATGATATAGTCTTGATTTCGATAAGCCATCAGTGTATGCTGATGGCTTATCGTGGTGAAAAGACCTGTAGAGGGTGACTAAGATTATGAAGGAAAAAGCATATTGGGTATCTGAAATCAACCGCTATATAAAGCATGTGTTTGATGAAGATTTTGCACTAGGGAGAGTATATATCAAGGGAGAAATATCGAATTGCAAGTATCATTCTTCCGGACATATTTATTTTACATTGAAGGACAATCAGAGTCAGTTGCCATGCGTGATGTTTTCGGCAAACCGAGGCGGACTTGACTTTCAGATGAAAGAAGGACAGTCTGTCGTAGTATTTGGAAATATTTCTGTATACGAAAGAGACGGAAAGTATCAGATGTATGCCAGAGAGATTACACTTGACGGTGCCGGAGAGTTATATGAACGCTATATGAAATTAAAGGAAGCCTTGGAAGAAGAAGGATTGTTTGCGGAGGAATATAAGCAGCCGATACCGTTTTTTGCAAAAAAAGTAGGTATTGTAACAGCAGTGACCGGTGCGGCAATCAGAGACATTCAAAACATTGCTACAAGGCGAAATCCATTTGTGCAACTTGTGTTATATCCGGCGCAGGTGCAGGGACAAGGTGCTGCTGAGACTATTGTTCGGGGAATTCAGGTTTTAGATCAGATGGATATGGATGTAATCATTGTTGGACGAGGCGGTGGTTCCATTGAGGATTTATGGGCGTTCAATGAAGAAATGGTTGCGAGAGCCATTTTTGAATGTAACACGCCGATTATTTCTGCGGTAGGTCATGAGACAGATGTGACAATTGCAGACTGGGTAGCCGATCTTCGGGCGCCTACGCCATCAGCGGCGGCAGAACTTGCGGTAAAGGATATTCGTGATGTGCTGGAACAACTTAAATATTATGAGAACACCATGACGGATAGGCTTCAGTGGAAAATAAATGACTATCGTAACAGAGTGGAAAATAAAAGACTAAAACTGGAACGGTTAAGTCCTGCAAGCCAGATACAGCAAAAAAGGCAGAGAATATTAGATTTGGAACAGCGTTTGGAACTTCTTATGGATAACAAACTGCGTCAGACAAAACATAAGTTAGCTATTTACATTGAACGGTTGGAAGGTCGTTCACCACTGAAAAAGTTAAGTGAGGGTTATGCATTTTTGACTGACGAACAGGGAAAACGAGTGAAGACCGTCAAAAAAGTGAAAAAAGGCCAGGTATTAACCGTGTCTGTAACAGATGGAGATATTTGTGCGATTGTGGACGAGATAAAGCTCAATAATCGAGGAAAAGAAATGGAATAAATGTTCTCTCGGAGTCTTTTTATACAAGAATTTCGAGATAGATTTTTCTTGGATAACGACATTCCCGCAGTGCGTACACGGT
>CADBNB010000140.1 GCA_902795895.1 uncultured Lachnospiraceae bacterium
AGAGTCATGAGAAGAAATAAAACTAAGTGCATTAAAACTTGGATCAGAATTTAACTGTCTTGCATAATCAGAAAATACACCTTCCAAACCTGAACCTGAATTCTTTTCATTTCCCTTATATGAGAAATTAATCATAGAATCAAATCCGCCGGTTGTATAATAATCATCCTTTGCAACACCATGTCCCCATGCTTCTCCTGTCATCCAGAAATCATCGGTCCACTTTGCACCAGGCTTACTTGGATTTGCTTTTCTCCAGTCTTTCAATGCCTGTACACATGCTTTCTTTAACACGCCCCATTCAGAAGTTCTAACATGTTTTGCCGTATCACAACGGAAACCATCTACTCCGTATTTACGAACCCAGTTACTAAGCCATGCAGAAATGTAACCTGTTACATTTTTACTAAGCCCTCCTGCTTTCAAAGATTCCTCTGTCATAGCAATCTTAGCATCATAAGTCTTTTCTCTATTCCATTTTGTTTTTAAAATAGGAGGAATTCCAGGATCACTGGTCCCTTCTGTCTTAAAATCAGGTAATCCACTCACGCAAGTTTCAATGCCATCTGCTTCTTTTCCTTCATATCCTTTAAAACGTTCTCCCATAGCACGAATCCAACTAGGTCCCCACCACTTGCTAACCCAGTCATCTGAATTTTGAACGAGTATGCCATCTTTTCCTTTTTCTTTAGCAATCTCATAGTAATCATTATACCATTGATATTGGCTTGCATTTGTTTTATAATAAACATCTTTCCAATTTGAAGATAATGCACTGGTACCATCCCCAAAATATTCATTAATTGTAACAGCATCTGCATATCCCGCATGATTCATAACGATATCAAAGATAACACGAATGCCATGCTCATGTGCGGTATTAATAAAAGTTTCCAACTCTTTTTCCGTACCCATATTTTGATCCACTTCCGTATAATCAAGAACATAATATCCATGGTATGAATAATGCTTAAATCCATTTCCACACAAAGCACCGTGAATCTGCTCATACGGAGCAGTAATCCAAATCGCATTAGTTCCTAAATCGTCAAAGTATCCCTCCTCAAGTTTTTGAGTCATACCTTTTAAATCTCCACCATGAAAAGTTCCAACACGATCCGCGTAACTGTCTGCATCCACTTCCCCTACGCTTCGTCCGTATGAATGGTCGTTGGATTTATCACCATTATAAAAACGGTCTGTCAACGCAAAATACACACTTGCATTATCCCAAGAAAATGGTGTATTTTCATCTGCTGCATTTTCACTGGAAGCATTCAAACGACCGGTATCATCCATAGTCACATGAAACACTCCTGTTTCCGTTTCCTCCATATTAGTGGCTGCAGTACGTATTTTGCTGTTTGACTCTGCATTCACATAATCCATCTCCCACGCAGAGCTGGAAGTCAATGCTACTGACACAGCCAACGAACCCGAAAGTAATTTCTTTAATGTTTGATTCTTCATCACTTGTACATCCTTTCTGTATGTATATGCCTCATCTTGTGTCATATTTTTACACTAGTTTTTCTAGCCATACAGTAATGTTTTTTATGAAACATACCATATTCTGCTGCTATATTATACAAGTTTCCAACATATATATCAATATTACAAACCATCCTTTTTATTTCATTGTTAATTTTCGTTTATTTCGTTATATTTTTCTATTGTTTTTAGTTAAAATTCACAAAAAGAACCCTTATTATTCACATAATAAAGGTTCTCTTTTAAAAAAGCTCGAAATACTCTAACAAAAATATTATAATTTCTCGATTTTTCTTTTCAAATTCCTAATCTAGTCCGTGTCCATCTCCCGCAAACGGATCACGTGTTTTCTTAGGCTTTGGCTTTGGTGTAGGTTTCTTTGTTACAACAGGGCGTTTCGTCGGATTTGAAACCGGTTTCTTTGTTGCAACAGGTGCATTTGTTTTATTCTGCACAGGTTTTTGTGTTGGTTTTTTCGTTACCTTTGGTGTTTTCTTCACCTTTTCTGTAGGTTTCACCGTTTCTTCTGCCACTGGTTCTTCCGTAGGCAACGGTTCTTCCGTAGTCGCTACAGCAGTAGCCGTTACAGTCGTATCTTCCTCTTTCTGTTTTGGTTTGCTAAGCAACAACGCCAATACAATGAATACAACAAGACCAATAACAACACCGCCAACAATCAACAATTTAACAATCGTACTTTTTTCTTTCTTTTCACTTCCAGTACTATCATAACCATTCAAATTGTTTTCTAAGTCTGCTATTTTAGACATACTATCAAACTGTGCCATTTCGCTATTCGAAGTATCATTCATTGGCACGTTTGACATACTTCCTAGCTGTACCGTTCCTTCATATTGATCCAGCGCTGATGCTCCCAAAGTACTTCCTAACTGTACCGTTCCCTCATATTGATCAGGTGTTGACACTCCCGGTACACTTCCTAGCTGTACCGTTCCCTCATATTGATCAGGCGTTGACACTCCCGGTACACTTCCTAGCTGTACCGTCCCCTCATATTGATCAGGTGTTGACACTCCCGGTACACTTCCTAATTGTACCGTTCCCTCA
>CADBNB010000141.1 GCA_902795895.1 uncultured Lachnospiraceae bacterium
AAGACAAAAATGACAGCAAGACTGCTGCCATTTTAAATTCACACATCAATTTTTCTGAAAATATATCTTAATACAAAATACCATCATAATACTCCAATAATAATCGTATAACACCGTCGTAATTGTTTTCCTTTAATATTTTTGCCTGGGTATCCCACCCTACCTCAGATGCTTGTTCTGCAGGTTCTGACACTATATCCTCAAGAGTGTCATTTACCTCATTTTCATACCGTTCCTCGGCAATGCATTGTGCATAAGCCAAATCCAAATGTACTTGTTCATTCAAACATTCTGCATTGCCTAAATCACCATTTTTATCTAATTCCATCATTACATCACAGGATGCATATATATATCCAGAATACTTAATATAATCATTATCACTTGATGTACACGCTAGAAAACTTAAAAATTCTGCTTCGTTTTCTTTATAATAGCCTTTGTTATGGCATAATTCGTGAGATGCCAGGGTAGGAAAATATAAATCATTGATATAAGCGTTTCTTACTGCTTCTTTTGTAAATGGAAATGTCACACCACCGATATTCATCCAATCAAGAAGTGCCGATGATTTAAGACTCTTTACCGGACCATAAAATCCTGATAATCTAGGATATTGACCGGATAATTTTTTCATGGATTGATGCAAATCCTTTTCACAATCGGTTGTAAGAAGGATATTACCATCCTTATCTCTGGCAACTTTTTTCGATAACTCATTTGCCTGTTCCACAAGATAATTATTAACTTTAATCAAATCTTCTTCCGTATATTTCTTGGTGGCATTACCATTTGAAACGATTGTCGAACTGCGAAACGGCAAAAGGTATAAGAAACCGTAAATGTTTAAAATAACAAGTATTGTCATCAATATACATTTCCCGTAACCAGCAAGAAATCTCCTGAAATTCTTTTTTGATTTCAAAAACGGAGTCAATATAAGGCTTAATAGACCTACGATTAAAGCTATGATTCCAAGAGCTATCAAAACTTCTCCCATAGAAAATGAGACAAGGGAAGTCACACGCATCAATGTATCAGAAAGTACCCGATATAAAATACTGTCCGCATACCAATCGCACAATGGTCTGATAAAACTAAGCACACTCCAAAGAAGAAGCATAACAATATGTATCATAACAATTGTTTTGAAGTTTACTCTTTTCCATAATTTCTTTTTTTCTTCTATCATTTTTCTTTCGCTACTCCTCCATCTTTTTTATATGATTTCCGATAATTTCCGACACGTCTGTTACTGTGACAAATGCGGACGAATCGATAGAATTGATAATAGATTTTAAGGTACGGATTTCAATATGGGTAAGTACGCAATATAGAACTGTCTTTTTACCACTAATCATGCCCTCCCCCTGCATAATGGTAACTGTTCTGCCAAGACGCTTGTATATCTTTTTTGAAACTTCTTCTGCATCATCTGTAATAATAAGCGCAGCTTTTGCCTGATCCAATCCGGACTCAATCAAATCTAACATTTTTGAAGTGATAAAATAGGTTAATAAACTGTACATTGCCTGGTTGATGCCAAATAATACAATGGCACAACTATATATCACCAGATTCATGCCCAGGACCATTTTTCCAACGGGAATATTGGTTTTACGGTTGATTTGGATGGCAACGGCTTCTGTACCATCAAGGCAGCCACCAAAACGGATAATAATACCTACACCTACGCCCAAAATGACACCACCATAACATACTACCAAAATGGTTTCATCAGTAAAGCGGGTTACCGGCGTTAATAATTCAATAAAAATTGAAAAAACCGACATGGCATATGCGGATTTTACAAAAAACATCCGTCCAAGTTTCTTGGCTCCTAAAATCAAAAATGGAATATTTAATACGACCGTTAATAGTCCCAGCGGGATCTTAAACACATGGTTTATCATAATGGCGATACCAATGATTCCACCATCTAAAATCCTATTGGGAACCAAAATAACTTCAATAGAAAATGCTGCAATCAACGCCCCTATCGTCAGCATCAAATAATCCAAAACCGTGTAGAATCGTTTTGTCATAAACTGTCACCCCTTTTTAAATAAGCCCCCCGAATATATCGGAGGGCTCTATATACACTATACTAGTCAATACTTGTAATTTCATTGTAGAAATTAGATAAATCTTTACGCTGATCTTTTGTGAACTGAATAGCAGCTCTTGGATGCTGGTTGAACAATCCAGTCATTAAATACTGTAAATCATATCCCCAAACAATTCCCTGCTCCTTTAATGGAATCATGTATTCTTCAAGGAATTTGAATACAGGACGAACATCATACTTAGGATTCTTAAGGAAACCAAGTAATAATTCCATAGCACAGTTACCTGCTCCTCTACCCATTGAAAGGTATGTAGCATCTAACCAGTCTACACCACATCCACAAACTTCAACTGTGTTTGCAAATGCAAGTTTCTGATTGTCATGTGCATGAATACCAACTTTTTTGTTGTACTTTGCAGCAAATTCTAAGTACATATCTGCAATTCTTGTCATCTGCTCTGGATAGATAGAACCAAAGCTGTCTACAATGTAGATACAGTCTACTGGAGTCTGTCCAAGCATGTCTAAAGCAACCTTAACTTCTTCTTCTTTTGAATTAGAAATAGCCATGATGTTACAACTTGTCTCATAACCTTTTTTTGCAGCATCTTCAACCATGTCGATAGCTTCTGGCATCTGGTGAATGTATGCAGCAACACGAACTAAATCAACTGGAGAATTTGCTTTCTGATCAAAATCATTTTTATCATGTCTTCCGATATCAGCCATAATAGCCAATTTAAGGTTAGTATCATTGTCTCCAACAATTTCACGAATATGGTCATCGTTACAGAATTTCCACTTACCAAACTTTGTCTCATCAAAAACTTTCTTTGAAGCACGATAACCCATTTCCATATAATCTACGCCTGCATCAATATTTGCCTGATACAAAGCCTTTACAAAATCGTCTGTAAAATAAAAATCATTTACAAGTCCGCCATCTCTTAATGTTGCATCTACTACCTTAATACTCTCGCGGTAGCCCAATAAATTTTTGATTTCTTTCATATAAATCAACATCCTTCATCTAAATTTGTTGTGTTCATTTCGTATACACACTGACAAATTATAACATAATCCCCAAAATTACGCAATGAAAACATAAATTTCTTTAGAAAACTAATATTTTATCGTCAATATTCACACGAGAATCCAAGAGTAGCCTCGTGGAATATTTCATTTAGTCTGGTTATAAAAATAAGTTAAATGAGTTCTTCCACCTGAGTTTTAATACTCGCTAGTTCATAGTCATCTAATACTTCCATTAGTTTATCCACGTTGACCATAAATGCAAAATCATTCAAACTTTCGTTAATCTCGATATCTTCCTTCATCTGTGCAAGTTTTTCGCTTAAAAATACATCATCTCTTCCGGCTTTTAATTTGTTGATTGGATTTTGTTTAATGCCCAGTGCTTTCCACTCTGTTGACAAGGCTTTCTCAAGCTTTGCATCTCCATTACAATCATCAATGGCTTTATAAATGGCTTCTAAGGAACCATATTCATTGATAAGAGGCGCTGCTGCAGAAGATACGCCTTTACAGCCAGGAATTCCGTCTCCCGGATCCCCCTGAATTGCCAAAAGTTTAACAATATCCTTTGGATAAACGCCTTCTTCTGAATAAACGATAGGTACCGTGTACTCAAAAACATTGGATGGAATCTCATCATAATGCTCTTTCGAAGCATAATTTCCGTACATTTTTGATAATTGTTCTCTTTTTTTACGGTCCACAATTCTCCACATGCGTGTATGTTCGCCAACTAACTGGAAATAGTCATGATCCTTTGTCACTACATAAGTGTTTACTTCCTCATTTGCAAATTTACGTACAAGGGAAGCAGCAAAATCATCTGCTTCGTAATCATCATGTATCAAAACTTTAAAACCAATTTTTTCAAGAATTTCTTCCATGGCAATAAACTGTTCCTTTAAAGGCTCCGGTGTTGCTTTACGATTGGCTTTATAGAAATCTGCACCAAGCTGTGTTCTACGGAAGGTATTTCTGGATTTATCAAACACAAAGGCAATATAATCCGGTTTAATTTTCTTATACATTGCAAGCATCGTTCGAAACATGGTAAAAATGGCATTTGTATATCTTCCATCGCTAGTATGCAAAATTTCACCATAATGTTGTTTTTGGACTTCAACATCCTTCTCAAATAATATGCTTTTTGGTAAATTACCGTAATAAGATGTGCTTAACATCGACGATCCGTCTATTATCATAAAACTACTCATATTTTTTTACTCCCAATATAATTTTTCGTATGTTTCAAAATCCATGCTCATAACAATTTCACGCTTTTCCTCTCCCATGAGGGTTTTGACACTAGGAATTTCGTACGCAAATTTGAAACCACACTTTTTTTGCAGGTGTTCGCAACGACTGTTATCAGCAAAACAGCCACACCAGATTTTGTTAAGGTTTAAGTCATAAAAACCATATTCTAGCATTAGTTCAATAGCTTCAGCCATCAATTGTTTGCCCCAATATGCTTTACCAAGCCAAAAACAAAGTTCACCTTCATCGGCGCCAATCTGAAAGTTACTGCTTTCGCCAACTAAAATGCTGATACTGCCAATCAATTCATCTGTTTCTTTATCAACAATGGCATAAAATCCCCAATTTTGTAGTACCTTCTTTAATAAAAAGGTACTATCCTCCACGGATTGATGCACCGGCCATCCGGCATTTAACGCAATTTCCGGCTCTTTCAAATAGAAAAACAAGGCATCTACATCCTCGTTTTTCCATGGGCGAAGTTTTATTCTGTTATGTTCCATAACTGATTTTAATCCTTCCAAATTATATAATGATAGCTACTGTTCAGCAATCTGATCAATAATTGTATAAAAATGCAGAACAGAGAATTTTATTTGCAAAACGTCAGTACAGACGCTATACCAATTCGAAATAGCATTTTTCTATTGAATAATGTTCTTACAACCACAACAGTATATGCTATAACTTATCACCAATCCATGTCATTGCTTATAACAATTCAATATCTTCTAATTCTTTTGGTGGCAATTGATTTGTAGAATTCTTTACAAAATTTGATACTTCACGTTTGGCATCCGGAATCGGAATGTTTGTACCGGCTCCGGCAACACATCCTCCAGGACAGCCCATTCCTTCAATCAGACAACCGTTCATTTTGCCTGCTTTTGCAAGAAGGAGCATTTTTTTACATTCGTCAAGACCTTCTGCATGTTTGATATTTACTTCCGTACCCGGATAGTATTCGTTGATACATTTTTCAATGGCATCTGCAACACCGCCGGCAATGGCATACCCTCTACCGATACCTGTTGCATCATGTAATGATTCGCCGTCTTCAATTTCTGAAAACTCGATGTTATTTGCATCAAAAATGCCCTGAAGTTCCTCAAATGTAATAACAAAATCCACGTCGCTTCGTACTGTAGTTCTAGAAGCTTCTAACTTCTTAGCAGCACAAGGTCCGATAAATACTACTTTCGCATCTGGATATTCTTTCTTTACGCTTCGGGCTGTGGCAACCATTGGAGTCAATGTATTTGAAATACTCTCAATCATTTCAGGGAAATATTTACGTGCCATACTTGCCCAAGATGAACAGCAGGATGTCAATAAAAATGGCAATTCGCCGGTGGCAACTTTTTCTACATAATGTCTGGCTTCAATGATAGCACCCATATCCGCTCCTAATGCTACCTCAAATACATCAGCAAAACCGATTTTTAAAAGAGCTGCTTTCACGGTCTTTAAAGACACATTTTTACCAAACTGACCAACAATGGCTGGGGCAACAATCGCCATAACCTTTGTGTTGTTCTTCATGGCACGTACTAACTGGAATACCTGAGATTTATCTGCAATGGCACCAAATGGACAACTAACCATACACATACCACAAGATACGCATTTTTCAGGCTCAATTTTAGCTCTACCGTACTGGTCGGAACCAATGGCATTGACACCACATGCTTTCTGACATGGACGTTCTTTCTTGGCAATGGCATCGTATGGACAAACATTTTTACATTTTCCACATTTGATACATTTATCCTGATCAATAAAGGATCTACCATTTTTGATGGAAATGGCACCCTTTGGGCAAACAGAAACACATGGATGAGCAACACAGCCACGACACATGTTGCTAACTTCGTATTTATTTTCTTCACAAGCCTCACAAGCAGATGGAATTACCTGCATCAAAGGTGGCTCATAATATTTACTGTCAATGTTGCTTTCCTGAATTCCGTCGGTAATATGCACCGGACGATCTTCCGGTCTTAAGGACATACCCATGGCAAGGCGGACACGTTCTGCAACAACCGCTCTTTCACGGTAAATACTTTCTCTTACCAGGGATTCTTCACCTGTAACAAGTTTGTATGGAATTGCTTCGATATCATTGTTAATATTTTCAGATTCGTTGGCAACTTTGGCAACTTCTCTAAAGATTTCTCTTCTAATTCTTCGAACAGGTGTATTTATTCCACGCATATTATCAATCCTTTCATGATCATTCAATAATGTGTTTATGCTTCCTTACGTCTTAATAAATCAAGGAAATCAAGTTCCATACCTAAATCAACGTAAATTTTCTGCTTAGGATGAGGACAGCTCTCCATTGGCTTACCATCTTCATCTGTAATCGCTTTTACGGTTGCTAAAACATTTTCGCCGTTTGGTTTCATTACTTCAATAGTTTCTCCAACGCTGAATTTATTACGTTGTTCTAATGAATACATTCCGGCATCGTTTTGCTCACCAATCAATCCTAAATAGGTATATTCTTTCACATACGTATTGCTGTCATAAATCTGGGTTTCATGGGTTGTAGGACCGTAAAAGAAACCTGTGGTAAACTGACGATACGTACATTTGGCAATTTCTTCTTTGTAATATGGAATTCTGCTCTCATACAACTTAGGATCTTCAAAATAATCATCGATCGCCTGACGATATGTTCTGGCCACAGTTGCAACGTATAAAGCAGTTTTCATACGACCTTCAATTTTCAAGCTGTCAATTCCTGCTTTTACGATATCAGGAATATGTTCAATCATGCAAAGATCCTTAGAGTTGAAAATGTAGGTTCCTCTCTCATTTTCTTCAATCGGTAAATACTCTCCTGGTCTGCTCTCCTCTGTAATATAGTATTTCCAACGACAAGGATGAGTACACGCTCCAAGGTTAGCATCTCTTCCGGTAAAATAATTACTAAGTAAGCAACGTCCGGAATAAGAAATACACATAGCACCATGGATAAATGTTTCAATTTCCAGTTCATCCGGAATATTTGCACGGATATCTGCAATTTCCTTAATAGACAATTCTCTGGCAGATACTACTCTGGTAGCACCTAATCCATGCCAGAAATTAAAAGTGGCATAGTTTACATTATTTGCCTGTGTACTTACATGTAAATCAATCGTCGGACACACTTCTTTTGCAATGGAAAACACTCCAGGATCAGAAATAATCAAAGCGTCCGGTTTGATACTGTTCATTTCTTCAAAATAGTTACGCACTTCTTTTAAATCACGGTTATGAGCTGTAATATTTGCAGTAACATAAACCGAAACTCCGTGCTCATGCGCAAATGCAATTCCTGCCTTCATATCCTCGTTGGAAAAATTCTTTGCTTTTGCTCTAAGGCTAAACATTTCTCCACCGATATATACGGCATCTGCACCGTAAGTTACTGCAACTTTTAATACTTCAAGATTGCTTGCGGGAATCAGCAATTCTGGTTTTTCTCTTCTCATATATTTCACTCCATAAATATCTATTCCAATGGTTTTACTTTAATTTCGTACTTAATGTCACACCATCGCCCAATGGCAAAATGACAGTCTGTAATGCTTCGTGATGAGTCAGCAAATACAAATAGTCTCTCATTCGTGAATGAATGGTTCGGTTTCGCTTGATAATGGCATATCTTGATTCTACAATGTCTCCATCCTGCAAAACATTGTCTGATACTAAAAGACCATCCACCTTTAGTAATTTGATAATGTCATCAAAGAAATTTAAGTATTGCCCCTTAGCGGCATCCATAAAAATCATGTCATATTCTTTTCCAGCGGCAACCAGCTCTTTTAAAATATCAGTGGCGTCGCCCTCTAATAACTCGATTCTATCACAACATTCTGCAAATGCAAAATTTTCCTTTGCTTTTTCAATTCTTTGGGAAACCTTTTCAATGGTTGTTATTTTTCCATCTTCCGGCTGTGATTCATTCATTAAAATCGCAGAAAAACCAACTGCACAACCTACTTCTAAAATATGCTTTGGCTTATGAGCTTTCACTAAAAATTGAAGTAATGTCTGCGTTGGTTTCTTTATGATTGGTACTTCATTTGCCAATGCTTCCTGTTCGATGTGACGAAGTTTTTCAGATAATTCTTTATCTAATGAATGTATATACATGCCGATTCTTTCGTCTTCTATCATAATTGTTAATCCTCACTATCGGTAAGTATTTCGATGATTTTTTCGTAATTCATCGAATTGTTTAACTTGTATGTGCCCGGTTGGATAGATACCAATGAATTCAGCGATAATTTGCAACGAATTTTAAAACTCTGCTTATTGATAATCAATCCTTTGCTGTATAAATCATCAATGACAGCATCTAAGCTTTCATCTTCGGAAACCGTAAATTTAACGCTTTGTCCGGGTGCTTCGGAAACTGTACCATTTCCAAAAATCGGATAGGCAAATTTATACGCAAAATGCGCCATTTTAAATACAAAAATGACTGCAACCATATAAAAAAGTATAGCAAAAAGTACACGAAATGTAAACGCTGTCGTCTTTGATTTCACAGAATTGCTACTTTTTACTTTTCTCTGATTACCATTATTCGCATGTTTTGAAGATAAACTGTTGTTTTTTCGTTGCATCGATGTTTACTCCTTCATCAATCCAGAAAATCAATATTGACCATGAACTGACTGTCTAGTTTTTGTGTTACTTTACGCAACATTTTAATGTATCGTTGTTCTGCAGCAAGAAAATTTTTAACATCCGGACGGTTTAAAACGTCGGCATACTCATGATGCAATCTGGCACTTTCATTGATTGCATCCATCTGAGCATTTACCTGAATTTCAAAATTTCTGCGTCTGAATTCATTTAACCGGTAATACACACCCTCATCTTTCATGATTGCATTTTGCAACAGCTGATACTGCGTATATTCACTACTAGAATGAATGGCTTCTACCAGTAAATCGGTCTGTGCTAATACATTATTCATAGGTTTCCCCTCCCTAATCCTGTTAATTCAATTATACTTCCATAATGATTGGCAAAATCATAGGATTTCTCTTTGTCTTTTTCCACAAGTAATCACTTAATGTATCTTTGATTTCTGTTTTAATCTTGCCCCAATCAGTTACATTAGTATCTAAACAATGCTCTAATGCGTCATTTACTACTTCTCTTGCTTCTTCCATCAGATTTTCTGATTCACGCACATATACGAAACCTCTTGATACAATATCCGGTCCGGAAAGAACCTGATTGCTGTATTTTTCAAGTGTTACAACAATAATAATTAAACCGTTTTCTGACAAGTGCTGTCTGTCTCGTAATACGATATTTCCAACGTCTCCAACTCCGAGACCGTCTACAAGAATTCCCTGTGCCTGTACATGATCTACAACCTTAGCACTGTTTTCTGAAATTTCCAAAACATCTCCGGATCTCATAAGAACTACGTTATCTTTATCAATACCCATCTCCTGCGCTAACTCACTGTGAGTACTTAAATGTCTGTATTCACCGTGAACAGGGATTGCATACTTAGGTTTAACCAAAGCATAAATTAATTTCAACTCTTCCTGACAGGCATGACCGGAAACGTGAGTATTCTGGTAAATTACTTTTGCACCTTTCTGTGACAATTCGTTGATTACTCTGGAAACGGATTTTTCATTTCCAGGAATTGGTGAAGAACTAAATACAATACAATCTCCAGGAACAATAGTGACTTTTCTATGGATGGAAGCTGCCATACGTGACAATGCCGCCATAGATTCACCCTGACTACCTGTGGTAATAAGCACCAACTGCTCATCTGTATAGTTTTTCATATTTTCAATATCAATCAATGTGCCATCCGGAATATCCAAATATCCCAACTCACTGGCTGTACTGATGATATTTACCATACTACGACCTTCAATTACAACTTTTCTCTTATATTTGGCAGCAGAATTGATAATCTGCTGTACACGGTCTACATTTGATGCAAAAGTTGCAATAATAATACGTCTTGTAGTATTTTCCGCAAAAATATTTTCAAATGTTTTTCCGACGGTTTTTTCTGACATGGTAAATCCCGGTCTCATAACATTTGTACTATCTGCCATCAATGCTAAAACACCTTTTTTACCGATTTCAGCAAAACGCTGTAAATCAATAGGTTCGCCATATACCGGTGTATAATCTACCTTAAAGTCTCCTGTGTGTACCACAATACCGGCAGGAGAATAAATTGCCAAAGCTGCTGAGTCAGCAATACTATGGTTTGTGCGAATAAATTCAATACGGAAGCAACCAAGATTGATTGACTGACCATATTTAATCACTTTTCGCTTTGTTGACTTCATCAAATTATGTTCTTTTAGTTTATTTTCAATAATTCCAATCGTAAGCTTTGTAGCATACACAGGAACATTTAACTCTTTTAAAACGTAAGGTAAACCACCAATATGATCCTCGTGACCATGAGTAATGACAAAACCTTTCACTTTATCTCTATTTTCTTTTAAATATGTCACATCAGGAATAACCAAGTCAATTCCTAACATATCGTCATCCGGGAATGAAAGACCACAATCTACTACGATAATGCTGTCTTCATACTCAAATGCTGTAATATTCATACCAATTTGTTCTAATCCACCTAAAGGTATTATTTTAAGCCCTTTATCGGCTACTTTTTTTGCTTTCAAAAAAACGCACCTCCATAATTCTTTGTTACTTCATACAGGCATTCTTTTGCAGCATTTCGATTACAATCATCTATTTTTATTGGTTTTAATCATTCGGCAACAAAATATTACCAAATCTAATCCAACACAAAAACATAGAGTTATCTTTATAACTCTTTCGTATATGGTATTAACTTTTGACCCGTATCACCAGTTGTTCTGGCTCAGTACAAAATGACGCGTGAAAAGTTGCCTTCTGTGCGCGCTCCGGCGTCACGAAAGAAACTTATGCACGTATTACTACTCTCATAATCCAATGCATACGCAAAATAATATCCGTACATTAATATTTTCTATAAAAAGAACATAACTGTTCTATCATTCAAATTCAACATCATCCAAAAGTTCTGAAAATACTTTTGACAATGCATTTAACTGATTTTCATCTTCTACTGGTTCATAAATTGTATCATTATCTTCTGTAAAGCTTTCTTTTAAAATAAAAGCTGTATCTTCATCTTCTGTATCTACTACTAATAAAAAGTTTTCTCCACTGATCATGGTCTGTTCTAAAACTTCCAAAGAAGCCTCTGTTCCATCTTCTAATGTAAATGTAATTTTCTGATTCTCGTTCATATACTTCCTCAATTCTGATTTGCTAACATATCCAGATAAGTTTGCAAAATAAAAACAGCCGCTACTTTATCTACAATTTCGTATCGTTTTGCGCGACTTAAGTCGCCATCTAGCATAGATTTGTGAGCTGATACCGTAGACAATCTCTCGTCCATAAAAATCACTTCCAAGCCGGTTCTACGTTCAAGCATTTTTGCAAATTCTTCCGTCTTTTCGCATCGCTCACCTATGGTATTGTTCATATTTTTCGGATAACCTAGTACGATTTTTTCCACATTGTACTCTTGTATGAGCTGTTCGATTCGCGCAAGTGTCTGGCGAAGCTTATTTTCCTGTTTTCTATTAATAACTTCAATTCCTTGAGCAGTTAACAGTAGCTCATCGCTGATGGCTACTCCAACTGTCACAGAGCCATAATCAAGCCCCATAATTCTCACAAAAACACGTCCTTTACTAAACTAATGTTTTAAATTACGTTCAATATAGTCCCCTAAAATTTCTTCAATGATTTCATCTCGCTCCACTTTCATGATTAAGCTACGAGCGCCGTTATAACTGGTGATATATGTTGGATCTCCCGACATAACGTAACCCACTATTTGGCTTACCGGATTATATCCTTTTTCTGCTAACGACTGATAAACGTCTTTAATAATTTCCTTTACCTGTACTTCCGTAGCTTTCTGTGCTTGAAAATATTGAGTATGACTAATCTCGTTCATGTTACTTACCTCTCTTTAATTATCTATTTATCCGAACCATATCCAATATATATATCATATAATAAACCACTTGAAATATCAACCCATTTTTCCAAGCATAATATCTTTATCAAGGTTTCCTGTCACGCAAACAGGCACTACCTGATTGATAAAGAAATTTGGATTTCCTTTTCGTGGAATGGCGATTTTTACATATCGCTCATTGTGTCCAAGATAATATTGTTCCCCGTTTATTTCTACTTCTTCTTCAAAAAGAACCTTTTCTTCTCTACCGATAAAGTAACTTCGATAAGATTGTTCCAATGTTTCATCTAATTGAAGCAATTCATTGCTTCGAAGTGCCTTCACCGAATCTGCAATCTGAGGTTTCATCTGTTCTGCTCTGGTTCCCTGACGAATGGAATATTTAAAAATATGCATTTTGGAAAAATGCACCTTTTCCAAGAATTCTCTTGTAATTTCAAATTCTTCTTTCGTTTCCGCAGGAAAGCCCACAATTACATCTGTGGTAATGGCTGGATGTTCGTAGTGTTTTCTTAAAATTTCGCAACCTTGCAAGTATTCTTTTGTTGTATATTTTCTATTCATTCGTTTTAACGTTTCATCACATCCGCTCTGTAAAGACAAATGAAAATGCGGACACACTTTTTCATTTTTTTTGAGTTCTGTCACAAACTGTTCCGTAATTACTCTTGGTTCCAATGAACCTAATCGGATTCTTTCAACACCTTCTATTTCATTGATTTTTGAAATAATGTGAAGAAGCGGCTTTCCTTCCAATCGCATAAAATCCTTGTTTTGCTCATCTGCACCGTAAGATGATAAATGAATTCCGTTTAACACGATTTCTTTGTATCCATTTTTCACCAAACCTTGTACTTCTTCCACGATATCTTCCTCTTTACGGCTTCTCACGCGGCCTCTAGCATATGGAATGATACAGTAAGAACAAAACTGATTACAACCATCCTGAATTTTAATAAACGCTCTTGTTCTTTCACCGGCATCTTCGATTTGCAACGTTTCATAAGTAGGATTTTTGCTTACATCAACAATGAAAGATTTGTATTGATGATCTTCTAAATATTTTTCTACCATAGGTACAATCAAATGTTTTTGGCTGTTTCCAATAATTACATCAATGGCAGTATCCTCTTCCAATTTTTCTTTTGCAGACTGCACATAACATCCAACAGCAACTACAACCCCCTCCGGATTGTTTTTCTTTGCTTTGTGTAACATTTGTCTTGATTTTCTGTCTGCCATATTTGTTACGGAACAGGTATTTACTACATAAATATCTGCAACGTCAGAAAACTCAACAATGGAATACCCGGCATTTTTAAATAATCGTTGCATGGCATTTGTTTCATATGTATTTACTTTGCATCCTAATGTAAGAAATGCAACTCTGTTTTTTATTTCTTTCATTGTTCTACTTCCTTCCATTTGCTATCTATCCTGAATTTGTGTTTCTGTCTGACAGAACCATAATCCTATAATTTACATTGTTGGCTAACACGCAAAATTCTTCCCTTTTTCGCAAAATTCCCCGTCTTTTTTTTCTATACAAATTCACATTTTTATTGACTTTTTCACCTTTTGTTATTAGTATATAAATGTACTATAAATTACATATGGAGGGAAGAATTTATGAAGACAGTTAAGATTTCTTTAAATTCAATTGACAAGGTAAAAGCATTCGTTAATGATGTTACAAAATTTGATTCTGATTTCGATTTAGTATCAGGAAGATACGTAATCGACGCTAAATCAATCATGGGTATTTTCAGTTTAGATTTATCTAAAGATATTGAATTAAATATCCACGGTGAAAACGCTGATGAAATTGTTGAAACATTAAAGCCATACATCGTAGGCTAATTAAGGTATGAGGGGCAAAGTGCTTGCCCACTTTGTAAAACTAAAGTCAACACAGACTCACGAATCTCAACAAATCGTGAGTCTGTTTTTTTTCTTTAATCTCTATGTTTGTTTCTTCTTGCGAAACTATATTCTATCATTTTTATCCTAAATTAATCAGCTTCTACTTCAATAATTTCTACGGTATCTAATGCTTTTTGAACCATCTCGTCAATCTTCTCTACCAAATGTGTTTCAGATTTCTGAATGGATGTTAATGTTGGCTTTGTAACCGGATGTTTTGCCACAAATGTGGTACAACAATCCTCGTAAGGCTGAATAGAAATCTCATAAGTTCCAACTTTTTCTGCAATATCAACAATATCCTGTTTATCAAATGCAATTACCGGACGGTAAATCGGCATTGAACATGCATCCTCAATTACTGCCATACTCTGCAATGTCTGACTGGCAACCTGACCAATACTTTCGCCGGTAACCAATGCCTGACATCCATCTTTTTCAGCCAAAGCCTGTGCTAACTTTAACATATAACGCTTCATGATGATGGTTAACTGATCATGAGGACATTTATCATAAATATACATCTGGATATCTGTAAAATTAATGACATGCAAACGGATGGTTCCCGTATATCTTGCAACTCTTGCAGCTAAATCCACAACCTTTTGCTTTGCTCTCTCACTTGTATAAGGTGGCGCATGGAAATACACAGCTTCCACCGTAACACCACGCTTGGCAATCATATAGCTGGATACAGGACTATCAATTCCTCCAGATAACAATACCATGGCTTTTCCACCGGTACCTACAGGAAGTCCTCCTGGTCCTGGTTCAATGGTCGAATAAATATATGTCTTATTACGAATCTCAATGGTAATTACCGTTTCAGGATTATGAATGTCTACATGCATTTCTGGATATGCATTTAATAACTGCTCACCCATATCGATACAAATTTCAGGTGAAGTTCTTTCATAACTCTTATTTGCTCGTTTTGCAGCAACTTTAAAAGAGAAATCTTTATTGTCATAAACTTTATCTATATAACTTATAGTTTCAGCTACTACTGTGTCCCATTCAATACTGTCTACAATCTTAACCGGACAGATGGCAACAATACCAAATACATGCTGAAGTGCATCAATTACTTCGTCATAGTCATATTCAGACTCTGCTTCAACATAAATCCGTCCCATTTCCTTTGTGATAGAAAATGAGCCGTCTACTCTGGCTAAGGCATCCTTTGCCTGCTTAACCAACGCATTTTCAAAGATATATCTATTTTTTCCTTTAATACCAATTTCTGCATACTTTAACAAAAATGCTTTATATAACATACTGTAAATCCTTTCTATCTACGCACATATTTACGTAGTACCGGTAACAATTCCTTCATAGCTTCTATTGCATAATCCAGTTCTTCTTTTGTGGTGAAAACTGAAAAACTAAAACGAATGGTTGATTCAACTTCATCTTTTGGCAGACCAATTGCCTGCAATGTACCACTTAATGCAGGATGATTAGAAGAACATGCCGAACCGGAAGAAACATAAATTCCCTTATCTTCTAATGCGTGCAATAATACTTCGCTTCGAACACCTTTGGTAGTCACACTGACAACATGAGGTGCTGTCTGGCGAATATCCATATCAGTACAACCGTTTACATGAACATCCGGTAACATCTCAACCTGCTCAACAAAATACTGTTTCAGTTCATAGAGTTTGTTGATTTTTTCTTCATGATTTTCATGGATTAACTCTACAGCTTTTCCAAGTCCTGCGATTCCAGGAACATTTTCTGTACCGGAACGCATGCCTTTTTGCTGTCCTCCACCATAAATGTATGGATTAATCTTTGTCTTGTCTTTGATATATAAAAATCCAATTCCTTTCGGTCCGTGAATCTTATGTCCACTGACTGACATTAAGTCAATGTTGCATTTTTTCGGTGAAATTTTAAATTTACCAAAAGACTGTATTGCATCAACATGAAATAAAACGGAAGCATCTTTTTCTTTAATTGCTTTACCTATTGCTTCGATATCTTCTACTGCTCCAATTTCGTTATTTACATGCATGATGGATACGATACTGGTTTCATCATCCATAAGCTGAAGCAATTCATCCATATCCACATGACCGTTTTTATCAACAGATACAAAACTAATCTTATACCCCTGGCTTTCCAAAAAAAGCAATGGGTTGTGCACAGAGGCATGTTCGATTTTTGTTGTGATAATATGTTTTCCTTTGCGGTGATTTGCCATAGCAGCACCAATCAACGCCTGATTGTTTGATTCTGTTCCACCGGATGTAAATATGATTTCCTTTTCCGTTACTTTTAAAGCCTTTGCAATCACTTTTCTGGCTTGTTTTACATATTGTTCTGCATTTACGCCTTTCATATGTAATGAGGATGGATTGCCATATTCATTTTCCATGGTTTCCATCATAATATCTCTCACCTGCGGAAACGGACAGGTGGTTGCAGCATTATCTAAATACGCTTCCATTGTTACCTCCACGTATGAATGATGTTGGAGCAATATAATTTTTAATTTTACTCCTAATTATTTAATTCCATCTGAAACATAAGGATTGAAAGTATGGTCAATCCTGCAGTTTCTGTTCTCAAAATTCGTTTACCAAGTGTTATTGTATCAAATTCTTCTTCTAATGCCAACTGAATTTCTTTTTCATCAAATCCACCCTCCGGTCCAATGAAGATTGCAACGGATTTTTTCTCAGCAGCTTTTTTGATTACTTCATGTGATTTTTCTATATGGTCAGCCAATTCGTAAGGTACAATGGCAATATCCATCTCTTTTGCCATTGCCAATGCTTCTTTAAAAGAAATCAGGGAATGCACTTTAGGGATAATGCCTCTACCGGACTGTTTTGCGGCAGCAGTGGAAATCGACTGCCAACGCTCCAATTTTTTCTTTTCTTTTTTTCCGTCTTCAATCTTAGCCACACAACGCTTCATATTCACTGGAATCACTTCATAAACACCTAATTCCACTGATTTTTGAATGATAAGTTCCATTTTATCTTTCTTTGGCAATCCCTGAAATAAATAGATTTTTGCCGGTAATTCACTCTCTGTTTCTTTGATTTCCATAATATCTGCAATGACCTGATTTTTCTCAAAAGAGGCAATCTCACAGTAGTAATCTTTGCCTTCTCCGTCACATATTTTTATACGTTCTCCAATATTCATACGAAGAACATTTTTTATATGGTTCACGTCATCACCGGTAATCGTTATTGAATTTTCAGAAATCTGGCTGTTTTCCACATAAAAGCAATGCATATATATCTCCTATAATTTAGCTACGAAAGATACCCAATCTCCCATAACATTTTTTTCTACAATATGAAATCCATTTCTCAACAAAGCAGCTTCCACTTCTGCTTCTTTTGTATTTATAATTCCGGAAGAAATAAATACTCCATCTTCCTTAAGGTGCTGTCCTATTTCTCCAGAAAGAGGAATAATAATATCAGCTAAAATATTTGCGACAATCACGTCATATTTTTTGAATCCTACATTTTCCTTAACCTCATTTTGAGAAATAATGTCACCTGCGTAAAGATCAAACTGTTCCGGTTTAATCTGATTCACTTCAATATTTTCCTTTGTGGCATCCAAAGCGTGAGCATCAATATCTGTACCTACTGCATGTTTTGCACCTAATTTCAACCCAATGATTGAAAGGATACCACTACCGCATCCAACATCTAACAACATGGTCTGGTCGTTAATGTATTTTCTAAGAGCTAAAATACAAAGTTTAGTTGTTTCATGCGCTCCTGTACCGAATGCGATACCCGGATCAATCTCAATTACAATATCATCTTCATTCACTTCGTTAAGAGTCTCCCATGTAGGCTTAATAATAATATTATCTGCCAAACGGAAGGGTTTAAAAAACTCTTTCCAGTTATTTAACCAATCTTCATCATCTGTATCTGTAAATGTAATGGTACCTTCTCCAACATTTACAAACTGGCGTATCTCTTCCACTCCATCTTCTATCAACTTTTTTAACTGAGGAACTTCAAAAGCAGCCGGATCAAAGTATGTACTTACAATAGCCGTACCGTCATCTTCAGGAAGTTCTGGCAATATGTCAATATACATAGCTTCTTTGTCTTCCTGGCTAAGAGGCACATTGTCCTCTATCTGAATACCCTCTAATCCGATTTCATCAAACAGATTGCTGATAAAATCAACTGCCTCCGTAGTAGTTTTTAATGCAACTTTTGTATACTTCACTTGAAGTTCCTCCATTTCTTATTTCTTGAAAAATCCTTTTTTCTTATGTGGTTTTTCCTCTTTTTGATTATTATCCGTATCTTTGATTTCTGTTTCAAATGGACCGTTCAATGCTTCTTCGTATTTTAATAACAAGTCTTTTTGCTCACTTGTAAGTTTTGTAGGTACCTGTACCACCAAAGTAACATAATGGGCTCCACAATTTTGTGGGTTACGAAGCATTGGAACACCCTTATTTTTCAATCTGACTCTTGTATTTGTCTGTGTACCAGGTTTTACTGTATAAATAACGTCTCCGTGAATGGTTTTGATACGAATATCTCCACCAAGGGCAGCTCTGGCATAACTGATATTAACAACTGAATAAATATCGTCTCCATCACGCTGGAATACTGGATGATTGCTTACAATTGCTTCAATAAGCAAATCTCCTCTTGGACCACCATTTTGTCCCGGTTCACCTTTTTCACGAATACGAACACACTGTCCGTCTTTGATTCCGGCTGGAATAGAAACAGGCAATGTCTGTTTGCGTGATACATAACCAGTTCCGTAACAATCCGGACATTTATCTTTGATAATTTTTCCTGTTCCGTGACAATCCGGACAAGTCTGAACATTACGAACAACACCAAAGAATGACTGTTGTGTCATAACAACCTGACCTTTACCGTTACATTTTTTACATGTTTCAGGCTGAGAACCCGGTTTTGCTCCACTACCTTTACATGTTTCACACTCTTCTTTTAAGGTAAGTTCGATCTCTTTTTCTACACCAAAGCAGGCTTCTTCAAATGTAAGACGAACGGAAGTACGAATGTTTGCTCCCTTTGCAGGGCCGCTTCTTGAAGCTCTTCCGCCACCAAAGAAGTCGCTGAATCCACCACCGAACAAATCACCAAAAATATCGCTCATATCCATACCAGAGAAGTCAAATCCGCCGCCACCGCCGCCGGCACCACCATCAAATGCAGCATGACCAAACTGGTCATATTTTCTTCTCTTGTCAGCATCACTAAGAACGGCATACGCCTCTGAAGCTTCTTTAAACTTCTTTTCTGCTTCCTGATCACCAGGATTCATATCAGGGTGATATTTTTTTGCTAACACACGATATGCCTTTTTTATCTCACTATCCGAGGCACCTTTATCAACGCCAAGTACCTCATAATAATCTCTCTTATCCGCCATAAGAATTCCTCATTTCTAACCTTAATGAGAGATGTAGCCATAAAACTACATCTCTCTTAGTCAATAATCTCTAACTCACATTTTATACTTCTCTGTAGCTTCCGTCAACTACATCATCATCAACTACATCTGCACCTGCACCCATGTCAGGACCTGCAGCACCTTGAGCACCCTGTGCAGCCTGCATATTCTCATACATCTTAGTAAATAATGCCTGAGCACCTGTCATAAGTTTTTCCTTTGCAGCCTTAATGTCTTCAACTTCTCCATCAGACATTACTTCAGGATTTGTCTTAGCTAATAAATCTTTTAAGTGATCTAAGTCAGCTTTTACAGATGCCTTTTCATCTTCGCTAATCTTATCTCCAACTTCTTCTAATGCTTTCTCTGTCTGGAATACCATTGAGTCAGCATCGTTTCTAACTTCGATTCCTTCTTTTCTCTTCTTATCCTGAGCTTCATACTCAGCAGCTTCCTTAATAGCCTTGTCGATATCAGCATCTGACATGTTAGAACCTGCAGTAATTGTGATATGCTGCTCAATACCTGTTCCTAAATCCTTAGCAGATACATTTACGATACCATTTGCATCGATATCAAATGTAACTTCAATCTGAGGAACTCCTCTCTTTGCTGGTGGAATACCATCAAGACGGAACTGTCCAAGGGATTTGTTATCCTTGGCAAACTGACGCTCACCCTGTACTACGTTAATATCAACTGCGCTCTGGTTATCAGCAGCTGTAGAGAAGATCTGGCTCTTCTTTGTAGGGATTGTTGTGTTACGCTCGATCAATCTTGTAGCGATACCACCCATTGTTTCAATTGAAAGTGAAAGTGGTGTAACGTCAAGCAATAAGATATCTCCTGCACCTGAATCTCCAGCTAATTTACCACCCTGGATAGAAGCTCCTAAAGCAACACACTCATCTGGGTTCAAGCTCTTCGAAGGCTCTTTTCCTGTTAACATCTTAACTTTATCCTGTACAGCAGGGATACGTGTAGAACCACCTACTAACAATACCTGTCCTAATTCAGCTGCTGTAATTCCAGCATCGTTTAATGCGTTCTGAACTGGTGTAGCTGTTCTTTCAACTAAGTCATGTGTCAATTCATCAAACTTAGCTCTTGTTAAGTTCATATCAAAATGCTTTGGTCCTTCAGCAGTAGCTGTGATAAACGGCAAGTTGATGTTTGTAGTTGTAGCAGATGAAAGCTCTTTCTTAGCCTTTTCAGCAGCTTCTTTTAATCTCTGCATTGCCATCTTATCTGTTGATAAGTCAACACCTTCTGTCTTCTTGAACTCTTCAAGCATATATCTTGTAATCTTTTCGTCAAAGTCATCTCCACCAAGTCTGTTATCTCCTGATGTTGATAATACTTCGATAACACCGTCACCGATTTCGATGATAGAAACGTCGAATGTACCACCACCTAAGTCGTATACCATGATCTTCTGCTCATGCTCATTATCAAGACCGTAAGCAAGTGCAGCAGCTGTTGGCTCGTTGATGATACGCTTAACATCCAATCCGGCAATCTTTCCGGCATCTTTTGTTGCCTGTCTCTGTGCATCATTGAAGTATGCAGGAACTGTGATAACAGCTTCTGTAACTGTTTCTCCTAAATAGCTTTCTGCATCAGCTTTTAACTTCTGAAGTGTCATAGCTGAAATTTCCTGTGGTGAGTATTTTTTATCATCAATACTTACCTTAAAATCTGTTCCCATATGTCTCTTGATAGAAGCGATTGTCTTATCAGCATTTGTAACTGCCTGACGCTTTGCTGGCTCTCCGACTAATCTTTCTCCTGTCTTTGTAAATGCTACGATAGATGGTGTAGTTCTTGCACCTTCCTGGTTAGCGATAACAACAGGTTTTCCACCTTCCATAACGGCAACACATGAGTTTGTTGTTCCTAAATCGATACCAATAATCTTACTCATAATTCTCATCCTCCTAATATTCTAATCTAATCATTTACAATTTTTTTAGATTTAATTCATAACTTTAACCATGCTGTGTCTTACAACACTGTCTTTATACATATATCCTTTTTGGAATTCGTCAGAAATGATATTTTCACCAAACTCCTCATCTTCTCCATGCATTACTGCATTGTGGAATTCAGGATTAAACTCTTTACCCACTGCTTCGATTGGTGTAACACCAACTTCTTCAAGTGATGTAACTAATTGCTTATAAATCTGCTCTATACCTTGAACGAAAGCACCTTCTCTCTCTTCATCCGTAATCGCACCTAAACCTCTTTCAAAGTTATCAATGACAGGAAGAATTTTTTCTACAATGCTCTTTGCTCCAACTTCAAACATCTGACTCTTTTCTTTTTCAGAACGTTTACGGAAGTTATCAAATTCTGCCATGTTACGAATAAGTCGGTCATTTAATTCTTCAATCTTAGCATCCTTTGGATCTTTTTCACCTTCTTTAGTTTCTTCTTTGCTTTCTGCCTCATCAACTACCTCAGTTTCTGCTGCAGTTTCTGCTGCAGTTTCTTCTGAAGAAACTTCTTCTTTCACTTCTTCTTCGGCTTTCTTCGTCGCGTCTTTCTTTAATTCGACGTCTTCCACCTTTTTCTTTTTCTGTGACACTTAATAATACCACCTTTCTATACTACAACTGCTTTTTGAATATTTCATCAAGCTGTGTCATTAAATTCTGAAGTGTACCAACAACTTTGTCATAATCCATTCGTTTAGGTCCGACAATTCCAATCTTTCCGTAAACGCCTTCATCAATTTCATAAGTTGCTGTAACAACAGCACAATCCTTCATGGACTCTACCGGTGTCTCATCTCCAATATATACCTGAATTCCTCGACTTTCATCTTCGGAACATTTATCGCCAATCAATTTGGCAAGTTGCTGCTTCTCTTCAAATGTGTAGAGAAGATCAGATACCTTTTCATGATTTGATAGTTCCGGATATTTCAGGATATTGGTTGCACCACTTGTGTATATCTCAACATTATCAACTTCTGACACTGTCTCAGCAATAACATCTAATACATCACTTAAGATATTTGCATAGGCACCTGCCTGCTGTTTCATCTTGGCAATCACTTCCATGTTTATCTCAGTAAGATCTAAACCTTGAAGATACGTGTTTAAAATAATGTTTAACTTAAGAATAGCTTCTTTATCTACTTCATCAATCACATTTATGAGCTTATTCTTGATTATATTACCCTCAATCACAATAACTGCCAATATCTGCTGAATATCCACATCTGTCAATTGAATGAATTTAATCTTCTTATGCTCATAATGTGGTTTGGATACCATACTTGTGTAATTGGTATCGTTTGCTAATAGTTTTGCGACATATTGTAACAAGATGTCAATCTTATCAGCTTTGTCCTCTAAATCCTTCTTAATCTCAACAATCTGTTTTGTCTTATCAGCCATAAGGCTGTCAACATACCATCGATACCCTTTATCTGAAGGAATTCTTCCGGCAGATGTATGTGGCTGAATGATATATCCCATTTCTTCTAGGTCGGACATTTCATTTCGAATGGTTGCTGAACTAAGATTTAAGTCACTGTACTTTGATATAGTTCTTGAACCAACTGGTTCGCCAGTCTCTAAGTAAGTACGTATGATAGCTGTCAAAATCGTAATCTTACGTTCGCTTAATTCCACGTCTACACCCCCATCTGCTTTCTCATTCTAAGACACATGTTTTTGCGCCTGATAGCCTTTATTTTTTTGTTATTAGCACTCAAGTATAACGAGTGCTAATATTTCTATAATTAAGTTACCACCTCTTGTTTTTTTTGTCAAGACATTTTCTAAAATAATTATATTTTGAAAAAAAGGGGCTGTCGCAATAACGATTTTATAAATCGTTATTGTGAGGCTCCTGTTTTTATATTTTTAGAATTTTTTTTGTTTTGGG
>CADBNB010000142.1 GCA_902795895.1 uncultured Lachnospiraceae bacterium
AGAAAGACTACGAACTACATGGGGGCAGATGAGACAGTTTATCAATTAATCGATGCAAATATTACAACAAAATTTGTTGGATATACAGATTTAACACATACATCAAAGATAACAGTTTTAACTACAGACAAGGAAATTGTACAGGCGTTGGCTGATGGTGACGAAGGTACGATTTTGGTTGATGAGACACCATTCTACGCTACCATGGGTGGACAGCAGGCAGATGTTGGATTTATCAAATCTGGAGACAATGTATTCGAAGTAAAAGATACGATTAAACTTCAGGGTGGAAAAGTTGGACATGTTGGATATGTTGTGAAAGGTATGTTCAAAGTTGGAGATACAGTTACACTTACTGTAGATGAAGAAAATCGTCTTGCTACAGGAAAGAATCACAGTGCGACTCACTTATTACAGAAAGCACTTCGTGAAGTATTAGGTGCTCACGTTCATCAGGCTGGTTCTCTTGTAAATGCTGACCGTTTACGTTTTGACTTTAATCACTTTACTGCTATGACTCCAGAAGAAATCGCAAAAGTAGAAAAGATGGTTAATGAGCAGATTTCAAAGGGAGTGGAAGTTGTTACTTCTGAGATGTCTCTTGAAGAAGCTAAGAAAACAGGTGCTATGGCATTGTTTGGTGAAAAGTATGGTGATACGGTTCGTGTTGTAAAGATGGGAGACTTCAGTACAGAATTGTGTGGAGGTACTCATGTTTCAAACACAAGTGCAATTGCCAACTTTAAGATTGTATCTGAAAGTGGTATTGCAGCTGGAGTTAGACGTATTGAAGCACTTACAGGTAGCGGATTGGCAGCATATTATGCAAAATTAGAAGAAGATTTACATGCTGCAGCAAAAGCTGCAAAAACAGATGTGGCTAGTTTGGTTAAAAAGATTGAAACGATGCAGGAAGAAATCAAGGCATTGCAGTCTGAAAACCAGAAATTAAAGGATAAAGCCGCAAAAGATGCACTTGGTGATGTTATGGATCAAGTGAAAGAAGTAAATGGTGTTAAGGTTCTTGCGACTAAGTTGGAAGGTGTTGACATGAATGGACTTCGAAACTTAGGAGATGAATTAAAGACAAAACTTGGTGAAGGCGTGATTTTATTGGCTTCTTCAGTTGATGGCAAAGTTAGTCTTGTTGCTATGGCTACAGACAGTGCTATGAAGCAAGGAGCACACGCTGGAAACTTAATTAAAGAAATTGCGTCAACCGTTGGAGGTGGCGGTGGTGGTCGCCCTAACATGGCTCAGGCAGGAGGAAAAAATCCAGCTGGAATTGATGATGCAATTGAAAAAGCAATACAAGTGATTGAAAACCAAATAAAGTAAAAGTGGAAAGGAGTGGAGGCTCATGGAAACAGAATTGGGGTTTTTATTAGATTTGGCATTGATCCTTCTTAGCACAAAAGCATTAGGGATCTTTACTAAAAAAATTCAAATGCCACAAGTTGTCGGAGCTTTACTTGCGGGACTTATTCTAGGACCTGCCTGCTTGGATATTTTACAGGAGACAGATTTTATTACAGAATGTTCTAAAATTGGTGTTATTGTACTTATGTTTTCTGCAGGACTTGAGACTGATTTAAAAGGTTTAAAGAAATGCGGATTTGCAGCTTTGGTTATAGCATTATTAGGTGTAATCATTCCTTGTATTGGTGGATATGGATTGGCTTATATTTATAATGGCCGAATCATTCCATCGGATGCAACAGCAAATATCTTGTTCCAAAATATCTTTATCGGTGTAATTTTAACAGCTACCTCTGTTAGTATTACCGTTGAGACATTAAAAGAGCTTGGTAAGCTAAATACAGATGCCGGAACAGCAATTATGGGCGCTGCCATTATTGATGACATTTTAGGTATTATTGCATTGACGGTAATTACAGGAATTGGAAATCCAGAGAGCGATGCAAACGTAGGCGAAGTATTGATAAAGATTGTTGCATTTTTTGTTATTGCCGGTATAGTAGGATTTTTGTTCTACAAGTTGTTCAAATCATGGACAGATGTTGCAGGCGAGGACAAGAGAAGATATGTTATTGTATCTTTTGTATTTTGTTTGCTTATGGCATATGTTGCAGAAGTATACTTTGGAGTAGCAGATATTACTGGTGCTTATCTGGCAGGTTTGGTTATTTCACAGACTGCACGTAAAGAATACATTGAAAAAAGATTTAGCGTTTTGTCGTATTTGATGTTGTCACCGATTTTCTTTGCCAGTATAGGTATCAAAGTAAAATTGCCATCTATGACAAAGGATATTATTATTTTTACTGTATTGATTATTATTGTTGCTACGATTACTAAGATCATCGGATGTGGAATTGGAGCAAAATGTTTCAAATACAGTACAAAAGAGTGTATACAGATTGGTGCCGGAATGGTATCAAGAGGTGAGGTTGCATTAGTTGTAATGGATAAGGGTGGCAAGGCTTTAATGCCATCATCATTGCAGGGTTCCATTGTAATCATGGTAGTTGCAACAACAATTGTAGCTCCGATTTTATTGAAATTACTATTTAAAGATAAGGCTTAAACATTAAGTTGAATTGTTTTGGGGATGGAATGCAAAATTCAGATGTAACATATGTTTCTGAAATTTTGTGTTCGTTCTCCAAATATTATGAGGAGAAAATTAGGGGAACCTGTCACTAAGTAAGAAAGAGGGATTTTTTTGAGTTTTTTGTTGATGAATGTAAGTGCAATCAGTTTTGGTTTTACAGAAATTACGCTTTCTATATGTACCGTTTTATTGATTGTAATATTGCTTTGCCAAATCATAC
Organism: uncultured Lachnospiraceae bacterium; assembly: GCA_902795895.1. Lineage (GTDB taxonomy): Bacteria > Bacillota > Clostridia > Lachnospirales > Lachnospiraceae > CAG-411. Next base: position 2,796 of record CADBNB010000142.1, read on the forward strand.
GTATTAGACAAAGTGCAAAAGAAAAAAATAATGAAAATGTTCAACAGCCATCTAAATTAGAAAAAGAGTATAAAAAACTGGAAGATGCATATCAACAGTTAAAAATGGCAAATAATAAATTGGATGAAAAATATGAAGAATTAAAAGTAAGCGAAGAAAGAAATAAAAAATTAGCGTATGTGGATTATCTGACGGATCTTCCAAATAGAACAGCATTTACGGAATATTTGGAATATTCACTTTCGGTATTGAAAAAAGGTCATATTCTTTCTGTAATGTATATTGATATTGACAATTTTAAACTGATTAATGATTCATTGGGACATTCATATGGAGATGAGTTGTTGCTTGACTGTACAGAACGTTTAAAACAGGTTTTAGATACAAACGATTATCTTGCCAGGTTTGGTGGCGATGAGTTTATTATCTTGACAGAAAATGTTATCAACATGTGGGAATACGAAGAAAAGATAAATACAGTGCAACGTATTTTTGCTCAACCGTTTATTTTGGCTTTGAAGGAACATTTTGTATCTGCAAGTATAGGTGTGGCAATAGCACCAAAAGATAGTAACAACGCTCAAATGTTATTGAAAAATGTTGATTTAGCATTATATCGGGCAAAAAGTATAGGAAAAAACAATATTTGTTTTTATGAACCATCTATGAATGAGCAAATTATGACAAAGATGGAGACACAGTCTGAACTTCACAAGGCAATCAGAGAAGGGCAGTTTGAATTATACTATCAGCCACAGGTGGATTTAGATGCAGATAAGATTGTTGGTTTTGAATCATTGCTTCGTTGGAATCATCCGGAAAAAGGTGTAATTACACCTGATAAATTCTTGCCATTAGCGGAAGATACCGGAATGATTGGAACCATTGGAAGCTGGGTGTTGCGTGAAGCTTGTAATCAGTTAAAATCATGGCAGGATCAGGGCTTTTCTGGTATTACCATGGCAGTAAACTTAGCTGCACGTCAGTTTAAGGATCCTGATTTGGTTAATATGGTTGAAAATGCAGTGAGACAGTCAGGTATTAAGCCGGAAGATTTGGAATTGGAGATTACAGAATCTGTTGCATTGGATGACATTACATATGCAATAGATACGATTTCACAGTTAAAGGATTTAGGAATAAAATTTTCTTTAGATGATTTCGGAACAGGGTATTCTTCGTTGAATTATTTAAAATATCTACCTGTTAGCAATATCAAGATTGATAAGAGTTTTATTGATACGATTATCGAAGATAAGAGTGATAAAGCTATCGTTTCAGCGATTATTACATTAGCTAGAAATTTTGATTTAGATGTAATTGCTGAAGGTGTGGAAAATACAGATCAGGTTTCATTTTTGAAAGAAGCACAGTGTAATATTGTACAGGGATATTTGTATAGTATTCCTGTTTCAAAGAAAGATGCAGACAGTCTTTTACATAATATGGGAAAAGATGAAATTCATAATCGATTTAAAAATGGAATGTAATAAAAAAGCAGATTGGTACTTGCCAATCTGTTTTTTTTATGATAACATAGAACATGTATTCGGTTTTTGAGATTCTTTGTAGTGATTCACTACGACTTTCCAAACAATTGGGATTATGGTTTATGAGATGAAATTTGAACAATTTATAGGGAAAATTACAAGTTTAGTTGCTAAGAAATTAGGAGATAATTACGAAGTTCATAGTCATGAGATGATTAAAAATAATCATACATTACTTAATTCTATCATGATTTCTAGGGTAGAAGATAATGTTAGACCTAATATTTATTTAGAAAACTATTATGATGAGTATTGTGAAGGTAAAGATTTGGAAGATTTGGCAAATGAAATTATCGACGTGTATTTTTGTGCGAAGGAAAAACAATCGTTTGATGTAGACAATATTTATGATTTCGATGAATACAAAGAACGTATTTTTTATCGTATTGTTCATTTTGAAAAAAATAAAGAACAATTAGAAAAAATACCATACAAGCGTTATCTTGATTTTGCCATTACCTATCATTGTATGTTGAGTAATAATCAAAATATTCTACAGTCATTTGTTGTGTCAAAGGATTTGCTAAGATATTGGAATATTACCGAAGAGGAATTACATTGCTATGCTAAGATAAACACACCTAAAATGTTTCCGCCTAAATTGGAAACTATGGATGCGCTGTTTGAAAATATAATGTATGGTAAAAAGAAAAAAATAGATGAAAATGAAAAATTGTCATATGATGATGCAGTTCAGGAATGTATTTTGAAACTGGAAGCTTCACCAGCAGAACCGATGTATGTAATTTCCAATTCCATTGGAACCAATGGTGCAAGTGCTATATTGTATCCGAAGTATATAGACGCGTTAGCAAATACGCTACAGTCAAATCTATTTTTATTGCCATCCAGCATTCATGAATTTATAGTTATACCTGAGGGAGATTATGAAATACAGGCGTTAGAAGATATGGTTACAGAGGTAAATGAGACAAGAGTTCAGCCGGAGGAAGTGCTTTCCAATCGTGTGTATTTTTATGATTGGACGGAACGAAAAATATCCTAGATGATGGGATAGATAAAGCGTCGTAGAAGATAGACACGAAGAGTTAATTCTTTGTTAAAAAAGTTCAAATAGGCGTTTGTAAAAAAACGTCTATTTGAACTTTTGTCTCTTGTATTTGGTAGCAAAAGAATAGTTACCATTGAGGTACTGAACAATAACTATCTATTCTGTTACGAGTACTTTAGTGATTTCGCATACATACATAGTATGATAATCCTTCTGTGCGTACCATTTTTCGTTGCAGGATTTATCAATAAAACTTTCTGTGTTCATTTCCTGCGCATATAATTTTTTTAATAACATAACGGATTTTGCTTCATTGAAATAAGGTGTATTATCATCAAAAACGGTAGTTAAGCCCATTTCTTTAATTTTATCAATATCTTTTCCAGACTTGGTTCCCATAAATGAGAGCATGTCACGATATTTTTCTTCGTAGAAACTTAGGCTTAACACTTCTTCGTTATCAATGAAAGTCTTGGTGTATCTTTGTGGACGAATGAAGATAAACGCTACCGGTTTCCCCCACATAATTCCTACGCCACCCCAAGAAACTGTCATAGTATTTACTTTGTCTTTGTTACCTGCAGTGACAAGAGCCCAATCCTTTCCGATTAGTCTAAACGTATTATCAGAGATTTCTTCAGGTAGAATTTCTTTAAATTTTTGCATAGTTTTACTCCTTATGATTATATTTGAAATGCACCAAAGGTGCTTATAAAGTGATTTAAAATATAAATAATATCTTTCTTTAAATCACATTGCATGACTTATTATAACATAGTTTATGTCACAAGTTAACAAACTATTTCGCTTTATAAAAAAATAAGGCACAAAACAGTAGTAAAAGATATTTTATAAAGTGAAAACATGTTGCGAGGTTGAGCATTTGCACTTGGTTATTTCATCTACGTTTTATCTAATTTTTTGCTTAAAAACTTGCGAATAAAGAAAAAGATTTATATAATAGAAAGGTGTATGAATATTTGAAAAAAGAAATAGTCTTTTTGGAGGAAGAAATATGGTAATTCAAAGAGTGGATGATAATACAATTAGATGTTTGGTCACAAAGGAAGATATGGATGAAAGAGGATTGACCATTGATGATTTTTTTGAAGATAAAGATAAAGCAAAAATGTTTCTTAAAGATATTGTAAAACAAGCACATGAAGAAATAGGTTATTCATCTGACATGGAACACATGGCAATGCAAGTGATGCCTTTACCTCAAAATGGTCTAGCGATTACACTTTCAGACAGAGTGGATTTTAATATCGGTGAAATGATAGGCCAAATTCGTTCTATTTTAGAAGAAACAGGAGAAATGATTGGTCAGGCGGAAAGTGAGTCTGACAATATTGAAGAAGATGAAGATATACAGGAAGATACTAATAAAAAGCGAGTGTTTTACAGAGTATATCAATTTGATAGATTAGATTCGGTAAGTGAATTTTGTAAGACCGTTTCAGAAGATATTACTGTAAAAAGTCAATTGTTTAAAGATGAAATTAGTCAGTCATATTATCTTATTATAGAAAAAGGACGATTAAGTATGAAGAAGTTGGAAATGATTTGTCTCTTAGCACCTGAGTATGGTAAATTGGTTGCAAAGGATGAAGCATTTATCAATCATTGTAGAGAACATTTTAAGTGCATCATCAAGAAATCAGCAGTTAA